>DASQJK010000134.1:0-8956 GCA_035631095.1 Thermoanaerobaculia bacterium | reverse complement strand
TGCGCGAGCGCCGCGCGGATGTGCTCGTAGTAGGTCTTGTGGTCTTCGCCCTTGATCGCGTAAACGGAGATCCCCGAGTCGACGACGAGCGAGGCCGCGACGTCGTCCTGCGTGGAGAGCGGATTGGAGGCCACGAGGACGAGGTCGGCTCCGCCGGCGGCGAGCGTCTTCGCCAGGTTCGCCGTCTCGGTCGTCACGTGAAGACAGGCTGCGAGGCGCATCCCGCGCAGCGGTTTCTCTTTTTCGAACCGCTCCCGGATCTGACGCAGCACGGGCATGCTCGCCTCGGCCCAGGCGATCCGAAGGCGTCCCCGCTCCGCGAGGGCACGGTCCTTGACGTCGTGCGGGACGGCCGCCGCCACGGTGGCGCTCATCGGCCCGCCGGAGCCGCGACGGCTCCGCTCACGCCCGCGGCGCGGGACAGGGTCTCGGCCAGGTCCGTCCGCTCCCAGGTGAAATCGGGCAGCGCGCGGCCGAAGTGCCCGAACGCCGCGGTCTGCTTGTAGATCGGCCGGCGCAGGTTGAGGCTCTCGATGATTCCCTTGGGCGTCAGCCGGAAGTGCTCCCGCACGAGGGCGACGATCTTTTCCTCGGGCAGCTTGCCGGTGCCGTACGTCTCGACGTGCACCGAAACCGGGTCGGCAACCCCGATCGCATACGCGAGCTGGATGAGGGCGCGCTCCGCCAGGCCCCCCGCCACGAGGTTCTTCGCGATGTACCGCGCCATGTACGCGGCGGAGCGGTCGACCTTCGTGGGGTCCTTCCCCGAGAAAGCGCCGCCGCCATGGGGGGCGCTCCCGCCGTAAGTGTCCACGATGATCTTGCGTCCCGTGAGGCCGGCGTCGCCCTGGGGGCCGCCGATCACGAACCGGCCGGTCGGATTGACGTGAAACTTCGTCTCTTTCGTCAGGAGGGAGGCGGGGATGACGGGCTTGATGACTTCTTCGATGATCGCTTCCTTCAGCGCCGGGTGCTTCATCGCCTCGGCGTGCTGAGTGGAAACGACGACCGTCTCGACCGAAATCGGGCGGCTGCCCTCGTACTCGACCGTGACCTGCGACTTGCCGTCGGGGCGCAGGAAGTCGAGCTCGCCGTTGCGGCGGGCCTGGGAAAGGCGGGCCACGAGCTTGTGCGCGAGCGTCAGCGGAAGCGGCATCAGCTCTTCCGTCTCGCGAACGGCATAGCCGAACATGAGGCCCTGGTCGCCGGCGCCGCCCGTGTCGACGCCTTGCGCGATGTCCGGGGACTGCGGGTCGATCGAGGAGATGACCGCACAGGTCTCGTAATCGAAACCGAACTTCGCCCGTGTGTAGCCGATCTCGCGGATCGTGTGGCGCACGACCGAGGGGAAATCCACGTACGTCTTGGTCGAGATCTCTCCGGCGATGAAGGCGAGACCGGTGGTCACCAGAGTTTCGCATGCCACGCGCCCGGTGGGGTCGTCGCGCAGCACCGCGTCGAGAATTGCGTCCGAAATCTGGTCAGCGATCTTGTCGGGATGGCCTTCCGTCACAGATTCCGAGGTGAAGTAGTGGCGGCCGTTCTGAAGCATTGTCTCTCCTTCGAAAAACCTGAAAAGCAGGCAGGCGGCTCGAAACGGTCAGGGTAACATCGGCCCTCCTACCGGTCAACGAGTTGTGCGGGAGTGCCCGCCGGCCTCGGCAATCCGGCGGTAAAACGCGAGACGGTTGCGGCCGTACCGCCGTTCGTCGGTCGCAGCCAGGTGCTCGATTTCCGGAGCGGGGCCGCCTTCATCGAGCTGCACGACGATGACACCGCCGGGTGCGAGGATTCGCTCGAGACCGTAGGGGACGGCCGGACCGTCGCCGTACGGCGGGTCCGCGAAAATCACGTCGAATCGATCTCCCCGGGACGCGAGGACCCGCAACGCATCTGCGGCCGCGAGCCGGAGAACTGCGACGTCCGGCGCAAATCCCAGCCGATCGACGTTCTTCTCGAGCACCGACGAATCCCGGTCCACGAGCACTGCTCTCGCGGCTCCGCGCGACACCGCTTCGATTCCGACCGCGCCGCTTCCCGCGTAGAGATCGAGAAAGCGCGCTCCCGCGAGCTCCTCGCCGAGCAGGTCGAACAGCGCCTCCCTCGCGCGCGCGGACGTCGGCCGGGCGGATGCGGGAACTTCGAGCGCCTTTGCCTTCCATCGTCCGGCCGAAATGCGGATCGATCCCCTCCCCTTCATTCCGGCGGGGAAAACTGGAATCGCAGCTCGTCGATCTTGCGGAACTGGCGATACGGCTCGCGTATGCCTTCGAGCTCGACCACGCCCTTCTCCCGCTCGATCGAGACGATCCGGAAGAACGCGCCGTCAAATCTCTTCAGCACCTGGCCGGCGGAGAGCGCGTCGGGAGCGAATCGGGACGCGGGCGCGAGCGGGCTCGTCATGGAGGCTCGGAGCCCCTCGAGCGCCGCGCGGACCGCTGCGGCCTCGCCCGGCAGAGGAGACAGGTCGTCGAACCGGAAAGTCTTCCGGGAGCCGTCCGGCCGCACGAGCGTGATCGAGGATTGCACGGTGAAGTCTCCCGAGAGGCCCGTTCGGGCGTCGTTCTCCGCCGTCCAGACCTCGGGACGTGAGAAGAACCCGCAATAGAACTCGAGCTCGTCGCCGGCGATCTCGCGCCGCAGCAATTCGTCTTTTCCTCCCCGGCTGCGCTTCCAAACGAGGGTCCGGTCCGTGAAGAGAGTGAGGCGTTCGTAGCCCTCCCGCGATTGCCGCACCCACTCCGCGCAGAAAGTCCGCGCCGGCACGCCCGTCATGGCCGGCGTGGGCGTTAGTGCCGGAGGGCGCGGCGTACCCGTCTGGACGGCTTCGGGCGATGGCACCGCGCGGGCGATGCCCGAAACGGCGAGCAGAAGCACGAGGACAGCGGCTCGTTTCAGGACTGCCTTCATGGCTCCGAGCGCGCGGCGGCGAGCGCGTACGCGAGCTCTTCGCCGGCGGCGATCCTTCCCTGCGCCAGAGCCTCGCGCGTCCTCGCGAGGGCGCGGCCGACGCGGGGGCCCGGCGGGATTCCGGCGCGGAGCAGGTCCGATCCTCGGACCGACAGAGCAGGATCCGCCGCGGCCAGCCGCCGGCGAGCCGCTTCTGCCGCGCGGCCGCGCCCCGGCAGAAGCGACGCGGCCGCCAGGCGCTCTTCCCGGCTCGTTCCGGCGGCCTCGCCGCGCGCGAGCGCCTCGCGAGTGTCGCGCCATCGGAGGAACCTGTCGCGCGCCCGCCCGGCGAGGCTCAGCCTCTGAGCGAGCGCCGTCCGCACGGCCACCGAAAAAGAATCGCTCCAGACGAGGAGAGGCAGAAGCACGCTCGTCCCCTCCGCCTCCGCCGCGGCGAGACGTTCGGCGCGAGCCAGCGCCGCCGCCGTCGCGCGGTCCAGCGCGAGAGCCGGGTGGATGGCGCGGGAAACGCCGAGGGCGGCGAGCTCCCGGACGGCCGCGGCCCAGCCCCGCTCAGAAAAGATCTTCTCGAGCTCCCTTCGCACGCGGTCGCCCGATACCGCGTCGAAAGCTCGCGCGCGGATCGCGTCTTCGATCCACCTGCGCGTCCGCCTGTCGATCGAGAAACCGAGGCGGTTCGCGTACCTCACTGCCCGGAACGCCCGTGTCGGGTCATCTTGGAAGGAGGCTGGATGCAGCGCGCGCAGCCGGCGACGGCGGAGATCTTCCACCCCTCCGAATGGGTCGTGCAGAACGCCGGGACGCCCCGGCCGGCCGAGCTCGAGCGCGATGGCGTTGACGGTGAAGTCGCGGCGCGAAAGATCCTCCTCGAGCGTGGCCGGCTCGACTCTCGGCAACGCTCCCGCGTGAGAGTAGGTCTCCCTGCGGGTTCCGGCGAGGTCCACCCTCCAGCCGGATCCCATCTCGAGCGTGGCCGTTCCGAACCGCTCGTGGACGCGCGCCTCGACCGCCGGGACCTCGCGTGCAACCGCGCGCGCGAGATCCGGAGCGCTACCCTCCACGGCGACGTCGGCATCACGGCCCTCGAGCGGCCGCCCGAGCAGGAGGTCGCGCACCGCGCCGCCGACGAGGGCTATGCGGACGTTCGAAGAAGCGGCGGCGGCGCGAACCGGGCGGAGGGCGGCCGCGAGTCCCCGCGGAAGCCGGGCGAGCCTCGCCGCCTCATTCAAAGACGTACTCGACCGAGTCCTCTCCGGCGAGTGCCCGGATCTCGCTGGTGAGCCGCGTCGAGAGTGCGATGCGCATCGAGTCCGCGGCACGCAGAGTCGCTTCGAACTCTCCAGGCCGGAACAGCCGGATGGAGACCGGGGTCGTGCCGGGATGGGAGCGGAGGCTGTCTTTCAGACGCGCGAGCACTTTCTCGTCCGCGAGGGCGAGGTTCACGCGGATTTTCATCTCCCGCGCGCGGCGCTCGTGGATGCCTTCGAGCTTCACGATCTGCTCGACCGTGATCTCCTGGGCGGCGCCCGATTCGCGCACCTTCCCGGTGACGAGCACGGGGAGGTCCGTCGTGAGCCAGCTGCCCTCTTTCTCGAAGACGCTGGCGAAGACACAGATGGGGACGCTTCCCGTGGTGTCCTCGAGCGAAGCCTTCAGCATCGTCTTGCCTTCGTTCGCGCCCTTCTTGATTTTCTGCTTTTTCAGGTTGGTGAGCACGCCACCGATGCGCACCGTCTGGTCGACGCGGCCCGGCAGCT
Organism: Thermoanaerobaculia bacterium; assembly: GCA_035631095.1. Taxonomy (GTDB): domain Bacteria; phylum Acidobacteriota; class Thermoanaerobaculia; order UBA5066; family Gp7-AA6; genus JALYUA01. Next base: position 4,289 of record DASQJK010000134.1, on the reverse strand, counting down.
CCGCCACCTTCGCGTCGGCAAAACGCCCGATCGCGTCCTGGTACTTCGCGAGCGGGTGCCCGGTGACGTAGAACCCGAGCACGTCCTTCTCGCCCTTCAGGCGCTCTTCGAGCGACCACTCGGGTAGCTCCGGGAAGTCGTCGCGGGGAGGGCCGTCGTCCGCCGAGGGGCCCCCGAAGAGGCTCGACTGCCCGCTGTCTTCGTCCTCCCGCTGCGAGACGGCGCGCGCCACCACCCGCTCGGAAGCGGCGGCGAGCGTCGCCCGGTTCTTTCCCAGGGAATCGAAGGCGCCGGCAGCGATGAGGGCGTCGAGCGTGCGCTTGTTGACGAGCCGTGAATCGAGCCGCAGGGCGAACTCGGTGAACGACGTGAACCTCGCTTTCGCGCGCTCGTCCAGGATCGCCTGCGCAGCCGCGTCGCCGACACCCTTGATGGCGGCGAGCCCGAACCGGATCGACCCACCGACGCCGGCGAAGGCCTTGCTCGACTCGTTGATGTCCGGAGGGAGCACGGGGATACCCATCTCGATGCAGTCCCCGATCACTTTCACGATGCCGTCCGTCGAGCCGATCTCCGCCGACAGCGTCGCGGCGAGAAAGTCCACCGGGTAGTGCGTCTTGAGGTACGCCGTCTTGTACGCGACGAGCGCGTACGCGACCGCGTGCGACTTGTTGAAGCCGTAGCGGGCGAACGGCTCGATGAGCGACCAGAGCTCCTTCGCCTTCTTCGCGCTCGTGCCGTGCTCGCCGGCGCGCTTCAGGAACTTCTCGCCCTCCGCGACCATGATCTCGCGCTTCTTCTTGCCGATCGCCTTGCGCAGCAGGTCGGCCTCGGCCAGCGAGTAGCCCGCCACGACCGACGCGATCCGCATGACCTGCTCCTGGTACACGAGGATCCCGAGAGTTTCTTCGAGAATGTTCGCTATCTCGGGAAGCGGATACGTGACCTTGCTCGTGCCGCTGCGGCGGCGCACGTAATCCTCGACCGTTCCGGCGTCGAGGGCGCCGGGGCGGTACAGCGCGTTCAAAGCAGCGAGGTCGGCGAAGACCCGCGGCTTCGCGCGTCGCAGCAGATCGCGCATCCCCGACGAGTCGAACTGGAAGACACAGGCCGTCTTGCCAGACCGGAAGAGCTCGTACGTCTTCTCGTCGTCGAGGGGCACGTGGTCGAGATCGGGCGCGGATCCCTCCCGTGCGGAAATGGCGGCGAGGGTGGCGTCGATGATGTCGAGCGTGATGAGGCCGAGGAAGTCGATCTTCAGCAGGCCCATCTTTTCGACGGCGTTCATGTCGAACTGCGTCGTGATTTCGTCCTTGTTCGTGCGGTACAGCGGCAGGTACTCGGTGATCGGCCTCGGCGCGATGACGACGCCTGCCGCGTGCATGCCGGCGTGCCGCGAGAGCCCCTCGAGCCGCTCGGCGATCTGAACGACCTTGGCGACCTGCTCGTCCGACGCGATGGCCTCTTTCAGGCCGGGGGACTCGCGAAGCGCGCGCTCGAAGTTGACGTCGGGCCCGTCGGGGACGAGCTTGGCGACGCGGTCGCCGAGCGCGACCGGCAGGGAGAGCACGCGGGCCACGTCGCGGACGGCGAGCTTCGGCTTCAGCTGCGAGAACGTCACGATCTGCGCCACGTTCTCGCGGCCGTACTTCCGGGTCACGTACTCGATGACCTCTCCGCGCCGCGCCTGGCAGAAGTCGATGTCGATGTCGGGCATCGAGATCCGCTCCGGGTTCAGGAACCGCTCGAACAGGAGGTCGTACTTGAGAGGGTCGATCTCCGTGATCCGGAGCGCCCACGACACGATCGAGCCCGCGGCGCTCCCCCGGCCCGGCCCGACGGAGATGCCGTTCTCGCGCGCGTGGCGGATGAAATCGGAGACGATGAGGAAGTACGAGGGGAAGCCCATCTTCTCGATGACGCCGATCTCGTACTCCAGCCGCTCGCGATACTTCTCGGAGGGGATGCGCGACCGCGAGCTCTCCGGCTCGAGCGAAAGCTCCGCCAGGCGCCGTTCGAGCCCCTCCCGTGCGAGGTCGGTGAAGTGCTCGGCGGGAGTCATCCCCTCCGGCGCCGTAAAGGTGGGCAGGTGCAGCCCTTCCGTGTCGAACGTCACCGCGCATCGCTCCGCCACCGCGACGGAATTGCGGACGGCCTCGTCCGACCAGCTGCGGAAGCGGGTCCGCATCTCGTCCGGGTTCTTCACGTAGAACTCGTCGTTGTAGAAACGCATCCGGCGTTCGTCCTCGAGCGTTTTCCCCATGCCGATGCAGAGAAGGACTTCGTGCGCGAACGCGTCGTCGCGGCGGAGGTAGTGGCTGTCGTTGGTCGCAACCGCGGGCGCGCCCATCTCGGTCGAGAGCTTCAACAGGTCCGGGACGATCGCCGTCTGCTGCGGGAGACCGTGGTCCATGATCTCGACATAGAAGTTGCCCTTGCCGAAGATCTCCTCGTACTCGAGAAACGCCTTCCGGGCGGAGGCGAAGTTGCCCCGGGCGAGCGCTCCCGCCACCTCGCCCTTGAGGCAGCCGGAAAGCCCGATGAGACCCTCCGAGTACTGGCGCAGCAGGGCCTTGTCCATGCGCGGGCGGTGGTAGAAGCCCGTCATGTAGGCCTCGGAGACGAGCTTGACGAGGTTCTTGTAGCCCGTCTGCGTCGCCGCCAGGATCGTCAGGTGGTACGCGTACCCTTCGCCCGACTCACTCGCGGCCTGCGCCTCGCGGTCGCGGCGATCGGCCGGCGCGATGTAGGCCTCGACACCGATGATTGGCCGCACGCCCTGCTTCACGGCCTCGTGGTAGAAGGCGAAAGCTCCGAACATGTTGCCGTGGTCGGTGACGGCAACGGCGTTCATTCCCAGCTCCCCGACCCGTTTGCAGAGCTCCGGCAGGCGGTTGGCGCCGTCGAGAAGCGAGTACTGGCTGTGGAGATGGAGATGAACGAAGTCGCCGGCCATTTGGGAGGCCGATTGTAAGCCGATATCCTGTCTGCCGATGTCCCTCCGACGCGAGCTCGGGACGTTCGACGCCACGATGGTCGTCGTCGGCGGAATCATCGGCGCGGGAATCTTCGTGAACCCCGCCGTGGTGGCGTCGCGGCTGCCCTCCGCGGGTCTCGTTCTTGCCGCGTGGGTCGTCGGAGGCGCGATCGCGCTCGCCGGAGCCCTGGTGTTCGCGGAGCTCGCCGCCGCGATCCCGCTCGCCGGCGGCGAGTACGTTTACCTGCGGGAGGCGTACCACCCGCTCGTCGCTTTTCTGTTCGGCTGGGCCTCGCTCCTCCTCATCCAGGGTGGCGGCATCGCGGTGGTCGCGATCACGTTCGGGGAATACGCGCTCCGGCTCACGGGAGGAGGCGCCGTCGGCTCGACCCCGATCGCGATCGGCGCCATCGCGCTCCTCGCCGGCATTAACGTGCTCGGCGTCAAGCCGGGAAGCCGGGTGCTGAACCTCCTCGTCCTCCTGAAGATCGCCGCGCTGGCAGTGCTCGTCGCCGGAGGGCTCCTCGTCCCGCCGGGACCGGCCGCGGCGGCTCGCCCCGGCGTCCTTCCCAGGGCGGGTCTCCTCGGTTTCGGCGCCGCGCTCGTGCCCATTCTCTTCTCCTACGGAGGCTGGCAGAGCGCCAACGTAGTGGCCGAGGAGACACGCGATCCGCGCCGCACACTGCCCCGAGCGCTGGTGGCTGGAACGATCATCGTCATCCTCGTTTACGTCGCGGTGAACGTGGTCTACCTGCGCGCCCTCGGGCGCGACGGCCTGGCGGCGACGCTGACTCCCGCGGCCGACGCCGTCCGGCGGCTCTTCGGGAGCGGCACCGACAGGTTCCTCGCGGCCGCGATCGCGATCTCCGCCTTCGGCTTCCTCGACCTGTCGTTTCTCGCTCCGACGCGCATCTCCTTCGCGATGGCGCGCGACGGCGTCTTTTTCCCCGCGCTCGCCCGCGTTCACCCCCGGTTCGGCACGCCGGCCCTCGCCATCGTTTTCCAGGCGGTCTGGTCGGCGGGCCTCGTCGCGGCCGGGAACTACGGCGGACTGGTCGACTCGGTCGTCTTCGCGGACTGGATCTTCTTCGGGCTCTCGGCCGCGGCGGTGTTCGTCCTGCGGAGCCGCGGACCGGCTCCCGAAGGCCGGTTCCGCGCGCCGTTTTATCCCGTCCTGCCGCTGCTCTTCGTGGGGGCCTCGGTGCTCGCGGTGGCGAGCGCCGTGGGATCGAGCCCGGGCCGCTCGGCCTTCGGAGCGGCGCTTCTCGCGCTGGGCGTTCCGGTGTACTTCTTCTTCGCGCGGCGGCCTCGT
>DASQJK010000133.1:0-9852 GCA_035631095.1 Thermoanaerobaculia bacterium | reverse complement strand
GGGCTTCCGGCAGATCGGCAAAGAGCGCGGCCATCTCCTCCGCGCCGCGGAAGTGGCGTCCGCGCTGCGCCGCGAGGAGCCGCCCCGCGGCGTCGAGGTTCGTGTGGTTGCGGATGGAGGTGAAGACGTCGTGGAGCTCCTTGTCCTTCCGCCGCGCGTAGCGAACGCCGTTCGTCGCGACGAGGGGAAGCTCGAGACGCCGCGCGAGATCGGCGACGGCGCGGTTGCGGTGCTCCTCTTCGCGCAGCCCGTGCCGCTGCAGCTCCGCGTGCAGCCGGCCGGGAAAGATCGCGCGCCACTTCTCGAGCTCTTCCGCCGCGGCGTCGAGACCTTTCGTCGAGAGCGCTCGGGCGAGCGGCCCCTCGTCGCCGCCGCTCAGCACATGCAGTCCCGCCGCGTGCTCCGCGACCTGCTCGCGCGTGACGAATCCCTGTCCCTTCTCGCGGCCGAGCGCGCCGGCGGTCACGAGGCGGCAGAGGTTGCGGTAGCCCTCCCGGTTTTCGACGAGGAGGGTCAGGCGGGCGGGCTCGGCCTGAGGAGATCCCGAGCGGGAAGACGTCTTCTGTTTCGTCGCCGTCAGGACCGGCCGCGGAGCGTCGAGGACGACCTCGGCGCCGACGAGGGCGCGCAGACCGGCGGCGCGAGCCGCCTTGTAGAACCGCGGCGCGCCCGGAACTCCCGCGGTGTCGACGAGCGCGACGGCCGGGATCCCGCGGCGCGCCGCCTCTTCGACGAGGTCTTCCGGAAGCGACGCGCCGTCCAGAAACGAGAAGGCGGACGCGGCGCGCAGCTCCGCGTACGGGCGGGGGCTCGAGACGGAGGGAGCGGGCTTCCACGGACGCTGCCGGATCTTTTCTTTGCGCGCGCCCGCCGCGACAATCTGGGGGACGAGCGGCCCGACGAGGTTTCGGGAAGGAGGCCCGTCCGGAGGTGCGTCGGAGGGGCGGGAGCGCTTGTCCACGCTCGGGACGTTATGGCGTTAATCGGGCGTAAGTCAAGATCGCAATCCCTTGTCCTCGCAACCCTTGTCAGCCTGAGCGAAGCGAAGGAACTGCCCTGATTCTAAAGGGGCTTCGTGGCGCCGCGTCGAGCTAAAGGGCGGGTCCTTCGTCGCGCCGCTCCTCAGGATGACAAGTGTCAGACGAGCTTCCTCCTCACCGCCTCGATGTAGTCCGTGTACGCCGGCGTGAAGCCCGCCGCGCGCAGCTCCGACGCGATCTGGCCGCGGTGGTAGCCGCCGTGAATCACGACGTGCATGAGGATGTCGCCCACGGAGCTCGTCCACGGCTCCCCTTTCGAGTTCACGTAGGAGACCGCCCGTTCGAGCTCCGGCCTGCCATTGAGGAATCGGCGCCAGCGGGCAGCGAGCTCTTCGACTCCCGCCGCGGCGTCGTCCAGGGAAAGCTCGGGCCAGACCGCCGGCGGCTTCTCGCGGCTGCCTTCGAGCCTCGCGAGCCAGAGGCGGCCGGCCCCGACCAGGTGCGCGAGGAGCTTCAGCGCCTTCGGCGGCGGATCAGCGGCCGCGCGCAGGGACGCGACCACCTCGCGGTCCGCCCAGGCGTCGTAGGCGAGCAGCCCCTGGAAATCCGTCATGCGCTCTTCCCCTTCTCGAGATGTTCCTGCCGGCCGACCGCGTACGCTTCGCGGATCCAGCCGTCGAACTCCGCGTCGAGCTCGTCCGGCCGTTCGAGGCAGAAGTGGTGGACGTGGTTGCGCGGCGAGATCGTCTCGATCTTCTGGAAACGCGGGCTCGGGACGCGCCGTGCGAAAACGAAATGGCCGATCAGATGCATCTGTCTCGGCGCCACGGCCATGAAGGACATCCGGACCTGGAACGCGATCCGCGTCTTCTCGGAAAGCACACGGAGGGGGCCGCACCGTCGCACGTGCGCGAGCAGCTCCCGGTAAAGCAGATACATGGAGGGATCGCGACCTCGGAAATGCGCAGCGAGCTCGACCGGCGGGCCGCACGCATGGGACTGGTTGACGTTGGCGAACTTCCGCTCGCACCGAGGACACTTCCAGAGCGCCCGTCTTGCCCCCGAATCCCGATCCATTAGGTCAGCGACCCGCCGCCGGAGAGGCGGCGTGCGGCGTGACGATGATGTTCTTTGCTGCGAACCACGGATGGAGCTCGAAGCGAAGGCGTCCCGCCTGGACCGCCGGGTCGGACTTCACGAGGGCCTCCGCTTCCTCCTTCGTCGCCACCTTGAACACGTACATCCCCCGCAAAGCACCATCGTCGGAGAAGGGTCCCGCGACGAGCAGCTTCCCCTCCGCGCCCATCCTGCGGATGTTCGCCATGTGCGCCTCCTGGAGGCGTTCCGTCTCCGGCGTGATCTCCGGAGTCCACTTTGCTCCACGATAGAGAAAGCCGACGTAATACGTCGTCATCTCGTAACCGCCCACCTCCTCGGCGGCGGCGAATGCCGCGCTCAGACAGCCAAGAGCGACCAGAGCACGGAGAAAAACGACCCGGGCGGTGCGTGGCATGTCGCCTCCCTCACGAAACGCGAGCGTTCCTGTGGGTGTGTTCAACGTTTTCGAAGATTTCTCGCGCATGCTAATCCGAGTCCGGCAGCCCCGAGGCCCGCGACGCTTCTTCGAGGATTTCGCGGATGCGCGGCACCCACTCGCGGTGCTCGGGCTTCATGAGCACGGACCGGAGACAGGTGACCCGATCCGCCGAGTCGGGCGGGCCGTCAGACACGACGAACGGTGCGGGAAGCTCGGCGAGCGCCAGATGCAGTTCGCGCCGGGCCGCCTCCTCGAAGATCCGCCGCGCCAGTTTCGACGATTCGCGCAGGTTGGCGGCGCGCGGCGTCCAGACGACGATGTCGAGCTCGGGCGCGAGCGCAGCGTGGAACCTTCCGTCGGCGGAAATCCCCTCGTGCAGGTCGAGCGCCGCCGCCCGGGACTGATCGAGCCGCGCCGCGAACGCGCCGCCCGCGACCGGCGGAAACATGCGATGGGTCGCCCAGAGCGCCACCGCCGCCGCTCCGGGCCGCGAGCACTCGAGACTGATCTCGCCGAGGTGCAGCTCCGTCGAGGAGAAGTACGTGTACGGGGAATCGTGGCGATAGAACCGGCCGACGGAGGGATCCCGAAAGAGCACGCACCCGCAGCCGTACGGTTGGAGGCCGTGCTTGTGCGGGTCGATGACGATCGAGTCTGCTTCGGAGATCCGGTCGAACGCTCGCCGCGCGTCTTCTTCGAGGTTGGTGGCGAGCGCGAAATAGCCGCCGTAGGCCGCGTCCGCGTGCAGCCGGAATCCGTATCGATCGCGAAGATCGAGGATCCCGGGAAGCGGATCGACGGAGCCGACGGCGGTCGTTCCCATGGTCGCCACGACCATTCCGACGCCGCCGGCGGCGAGCCGGCGCTCGAGCGCCGCGAGGTCCATTCGTCCGCTGCGGTCGGTCGGGATGCTTTCGAACGGAGAGCCGAGGACCGCGCTGATCCGCGAATGCGTGTAGTGCGCCTGCTCCGAAGCGACCACCGCGGAGCCCGGACGGAGCTGTCTCCCGACCCACAGCGCTTCGAGGTTCGCCATGGTCCCGCCGCCCGTCAGATGGCCGAGGTGTGTCTCCCATCCGAACATCCGCGCGAGATCCGCCACCGCTTCCTTTTCCATGGCCGAGCTCGCGCGGCCGCCGTCGAGCGCGTGGTTGTTCGGGTTGATCCACATCGCCAGCGCGTAGGCGAGCCGCGCGACCGGGTGCGGCGGCTTGAGCATCTGCCCGGCGTAGAGGGGGTGGAAGTAGGGATAGTTGTCGGCGAGCCGCTCCGCCGTTTCGAGGAGGACGCGGTCGAGCTTTTCCCCGTCGCCGTTCTTCGAGGGAATCTCCGGCAGCGAAGAGAACCCGGCGTCGAGCTTCGCGAGCGCCCTGGCCAGACTGGCGACGGAGTCGCGATCGAGCACGAGCCGGCCCGTTTCAGTCGAACTCGAAACGGGGGGGCGGCTGCTCGGGCCCGACGCGCCCCGCGGCGATGTCGGCCTTGAAGTAGTTTTCTCCGCGCACGGGCGCGCCGGCCATCCGCCGCAGCATCGCGATCTGGCCGAAGTGGGTGAGCGCGTCCGCGATAGGCCCCTGGAACAGCTTCCCCGGCGGAAAACCGAGCGCCGCGGGAGAGGCGAGCACGTCGTCGAAGCGGCGGACGGCGGCGAAGAAGCGCTCGACGTCCCCCTCCCAGCTGCCCGGCGGTACTTCCTTGTAGACGTGAGCGCCGGCGGCGAGGGAGACCGCCCAGTCGAAGAGGTCGCCGATGTGGGCGAGGATCTGCCCCGGGGTGCGGGTCCCCGGCGCCGGCCGAAACTCCTCAAAGCCCGGGGGGGCTCCGCGCAGGATCTTGGCTCCGCGATACGCGAGGGTCGCGAGCGTGTGCCGGAGCATTTCGCGAACCGGATCCGGCGCTGCGGCTCCCGCGCTCACGGTTATGGGCTCAGGCGAAACGTCTCGAACCAGCGGCCGCACTCCGCATCGTCGAACGCGAATTTCCGGTCGGCATAGACGAGCGTATAGAGGCGTCCTCTGGCAACGACCATCTTTCCACGCATCCGGATCGGCGGACCGTTCGCGGCTTGCGTGTCGCAGGTCCAGAGAAGCCCGGGCGACGATCCGAGCGGCGCCTTCTCGGATCCGACGAGCACCGGATTCGACTGGCTCTGGATCCACGCGTCGCGGGACTTCTCCAGAGCCGCCGCCGGATCCGCCGCGCGCTCCGCGCTCGACAGATCGCGATAGCTCATGAAGTAGCGGCGGTCGCCCGAGCGGATCTCGAACTGCCGCGCCTTCGTCTCCTTGTCGATATTTTCGACCGGAATGCCCGGCCATCGGATCGCGAAGCCGCCGCCCTTCGGGGCCACTTCCGTCCACGTGGAGGGGTCCTGCGCGAGCACGGGCGACGCGAGGAGAGCGCCGGTCAACACGGCAAGGACGCGGGCTGCGCGTGTGACGTTCATGGAAGAGAGCGGATTGTACGCGAGCGTGCGATCTTCTCCCGCAGGTAGGCGGACATGAACGCGCCGTAGCGCTCCTGCAGCTCCGGCTTCTGCCAATCCTTTCCCGTGACGATGCCCCGGCACATCGGCGAGCCGCAACGGCACTCCATCCGGCCGTCGTCGTCGTCCGTCATCGCCCAGTCGTGAGTCAGCTCCTCGCCGGCCTCGATGTCGCGCAGCGCGACGAAAACGATCTGCCCGCGCACGCCGACGTTCGGATCGCACGAGTGATTGCTGAAGATCATCGATTCCTCGCGGTCCTCCTCTCGCACAGGCCCGATGAAGAGATCCTCGGCGATCTGGATTTCCGCGGAGCCGAGCCGAGGAGCGATTCGCTCGAGCTCCGCGCGTCCGAAGATCGCTCCTCCCTTGATTGCGACGACTTCGCCGGCGGAGAGGTGCTCCGCCGCAAAGAGTCCACGGCCCTGGATGCGGCTCGCAGCCACCCGAGTCCGGGGTGAACGCCACGACGCGGCCGGGCTGGTCACGTCGGGCGGATGAAGTAGCCGGCCGCTTTCCAGGACCCGTCCTTCTCGTGCATCGCCGTCACCGTCTCGACCATTGCGGAAGAGCCTTCGAATACCGTGTCGAATTGCACGATCACGTATTCGCCGGCGGGCGCCTGCGGAAGCGAGGTCGAGAACGTCGCGCTCTTGAGCTTGCGGCTCTTCAGGGCGCCGAGCGGCTTTCGCGCGTCGTTCATCGCCTTCTCCCAGGCCGCCCGTGTGACCGCGGACCGGAACAGGGCGGCCGCGGCGTCCCAGCTCTCGCCGTACTTGCCCGCGTCGGTGAGCGTCAGCCAGCTCTCGACCACGACCTGGCCCTTCGTGACCGCATCGGCAGCCGGATCGGCGCCGAGAGCATGCACCGCGACGAGAATCCCCGCGAAAGCGAGCAGCTTCCTCATTTCGCCCCCTTCTCCGGCTGCCGCGCCGGGCGCGCATAGGTGATGGCATGGTGGGAAAGCACCTCTCCTCCCTCGTTCGTGCAGTCCGCCACCCCGTGGCTGATCGTCGAACCGAGGCGAAGAACTCTCGCCCGGCAGACGACGGGCTCGCGGCGCCCGCTCCGCACGAAGGAGGTGTGCATGTCGAGCGTCACGGAGGGATCGTCGAGGCCGCGTCTCGTCTTGATCGCGAGCCACATGGCCACGTCCGCCGCCGTCATCAGCACCTGGCCGCTCAGGATCCCGCCCGGCCTCTCGAACTTCTCCTGGAAAGGGACGACGAGCTCACACTCTCCGTCTCCGATCGTCCGAACTCGGAAGTCGAGCTCCCGCGTGAACGCCGATTGCTCGGAGAGGATCGCCTGCAGAGAGGAGATGCTGATGGCGGTGGCCATGGCTGCGATCAGGCTGCGGGGTGGATCATCGCGTCGCGGAGCAGAGACCAGACGCTCGCGCCTCCTTCGGGATGCAGCGCGCTGTCGGCGCGCCTTGCGACGCACTCGAAGGTCGATTCGCGGAAGGTGATCACGAAATGGCGCAAGTCCGCGTAATAAGAGGGCTCGTGCACGGGGTGCACCGAATTGATCCCCGCGAGCTCCAGGATCCATGACGAGTTTTCGACGACGAACGACCCCGACGGCAGGAGCCCGTGGCTCGTGAGCGGATGTCCCGCGAGTGCTCCGTCGTTGGGCGCCCCGAAACGCATCGCCTCGACGGGGTTGAAGCGGGCGATCGCGACGAGCCGATCGCGCGTCTGAAACGCGATGACGAGCCCCGTGTCGTCGCACAGAAGGATCGGCGCCGGCGAGTCCGGATCCGGAGAGGGGATCTCGACGGAGCGGACCACCCGATTCAGAGACTCCGTGGCGCTCACTGTCACCTCCGCCGGCGAATCCGTTTTCGATTCCGCTCAGCCAAGAATCTCAAAACCCCGCCGCTCTGTCGATTGGCTCGTCGTTTGCTGCTCGAGTCCCGGGGAGGGTCGTGCAAATCATGAACGAACAAACACTTGCAAAAAGCCTCGGCTGGTTCAGCGTGGCGCTCGGGGCCGCCGAGCTCGCCGCTCCGGAGACGCTCTGCAAGGCACTCGGAGTCAAAAAGAAAACAGGGCTCGTGCGCGGATTCGGAGCGCGCGAAGTCGCGGCAGGAATCGGGATCCTCTCGGGCTGGAAGAGGGCGCCGTTCGTCTGGTCGCGCGTCGCGGGCGACGCGCTCGACCTCGGGGCCCTCGGTGCGGCGCTGCGGCGAAGCCGGCGCAAAGCGGCCGTCGGAGTGGCTCTCGCGAGCGTCCTCGCGGTGACGGCGCTCGACGTCTTCTGCGGTATGCGGCTCAGCCGGGAGCCCGCTCTGTAGAAGGGTTCCGGGAAGCGGGCGGCGGCAGACCGGAGGGACGGAGGATCGCGTAAACGACCGCGTCCTCCGAGCGGTCGTGGATCCTCAGTCTCTGGTGCGCGATCCCCTCGCGAATCGCACCGGATTTCTCCGCCACCCGCATGCTCCGTAGATTGTCGAGAGCGACCACGATCTCGAGGCGGACGAGATCGGTCTCGCGGAAGGCGAAATCGGCGAGGCTCGTCACCGCGCGCGTCGCAACGCCGCGGCCCGCCGCCGAAGTGCGAACCCAGTAGCCGAGGTTCGCCATTCGGTGCTCGACGCGCATCTGGTTGAGCCCGCAGGTGCCGAGAAACGCGCCCGACTCGTCTTCGATGACGAAGTGAAACTCGCTGCGCCGGGCGCGCGCGACGCCGCAGTGCTCGATCCACGCGCGCGCTTCCTCGATCGAGTAGCCGGGGTGGCACCACGGCATCCAGCGGGAGAGCTCCTCGACCGATTCACGGATCGCGGCGAACACCTCCGTCTCGTCGCCGGGGCGGTATGGCCTCAGAAAGACGCGGCCGCCGTCGTCCATGAGGACGACTCTAACTTTTCCCGCTCGTCCGGCTCAGCGGGAAGCGGCGGCGACGCGGTCGATCACGGACGCGAGCTTCGCTTCCGCGTCGGAGTGCAGCGTGGGCGGAGCGCCGTAGAAGCTTCCGGCCGCGCGGCCGCCGCGGTCGAACATGAGAAGCGTGGGCACCGCCGTCACGTCGCCGAAGGCGCGGACCACGTCGGCCGTTCCCATCGACCAGACGAGCGGCAACGCCAGCTGGACGGCGACTTTGCGGACGTTCGCTTCGTCGGAATCGACCGCGATGGTCACCACCGCGAGCCGATCTCCATATCTCTTCTTGAGCTCGCCGAGCCACGCGAGCGTGCCGCGGCACGGCGGGCACCACGTGGCCCAGAGCTCGACGAGAACCACGCGGCCCGCCAGCTCTTCGCGGCCGAGCCTGCGGCCGTCGAGGTCCGTGATCGTCACCGGGGGGTAGGCGGCGACTTCCCCGGGGTCCGCGCGGGACGCCGCCGCACGCGCCGCTTCGTGCCGGCCCTCGAGGAGCAGAGCGATGGCGCGCGACAGGTCCGCGCGGAACCGCTCGTGGCTCGCCGCGGTCTTCCAGGGGGTGTACCGCCCGTCGCCGGCGCCTTCTCCCTTCCCGTAAAACCCGAAGTCCTTGGGGGTCGCGACGAGCACGTCGTCGACGAATATCGCCGGGTAACGGGTCACGCCGAACTTCTTGGCGATCGCCGAGTTCCCGTAGTTCTCCGACACGAACCGGACCTTGCCCCCGAACTCCCTCGCGACGCTCTGTGCCAGCAAACTTGCCGGATCGGAGACGTTTCACGTGTAGGGCCAGCGGACCAGGGTGACCGTGACGCGGGGTTCCTCGCGGCGGGCGGGCGCGCGGGACGGGCCGAGGGCCGCGAGGTACCGGGGGAACACCTCGGCAACGGTCGCCCGCGCCGTGGCGCGTTTGCCCTGGGGCTCCGCGAGGTCCGACTGCGCGGACTCGACGAAGAGATGCCCGATGCTCTCGTCATCCCCGGCGGCCGCGAGCCGGGCATCGAAAGCGGCGATGCTCGCGGTGAGCGCCGCGTCGTCCGCGGGCCCGGTCGGCGTGGCCCGCAGAGGGCCCAGCCGCTGCGCGGCCATCAGGTAGCGGAGAAGGGCGCCATAGCGAAGCCCTGCCGCGTCGAGCTCCCGCGCTTCCTTCAGCGTCGCGCTCGCCGCGATGAACTCGGAGTGCCTGTCGATCGCCGCCGGCGGACGGTATTCCGCGAGCAGTTCCGTTTCGAGCGCATCGAGATCCTCGGACAACGAGCGCAGCGGCGGCGTCTTTTGCGCGCTCGCGCGGGCGGAAAGGGAACGGCAGAAGGCGATGAACTCGCGCTGCGCCGCCGCGTTGCCGATGTAGAAGAGCCCGGACTCGGCGCCGGTCGCGCGGGCGTAGTCGGCGCTCGCGTCGTACAGGATCTTCACCTGCGGGACCGCCGCCTCGCCGATCGCGCGGACGACGGCGGGGCGAACCCCTTCAAGCGCACGGTACGACGGTTGCTTCATATCGGCGGCGAGCACTCTGCCCATGCGAGCCCACTCCACCTCGAACTTCGCGATGTCGGTTCGCTCCGCGGCCGGACGGCCCTGTACGTACTTCGACGCCGCGAGGTTTGCCCGAGCTCCGGCGAACCGCAGCAGCGCGAGCGACCGGTGGCCTTCCTGCAGCGCCTTCGACGCCCGCGCGAGCGCCGGCTCCACGGCCTGCTTGACCTGAGTCCAGTTTTCGTCGGTCGAGTTGTTGTCGCGGAGCCAGCCGGACCACCGCGAGATCTCTGCGGCGAGAGGATCGCCTGCGGGCACGGCGGCGAGCAGCGCGACGGCACATGCCCCCAGCGCGAGAGCCACGAAGCCGCCGGCGGCGAGTCCTCTTCTGCGCGGGCGAAGCACGTCGAGATCTACGGGCCGCCTCGCAAAAAGTTCGAGGAATCGCGGATCGGGATGACACCTCCTCCGGCGCGGGCCGGCGCG
>DASQJK010000132.1:0-6288 GCA_035631095.1 Thermoanaerobaculia bacterium | reverse complement strand
TCCACCAGGAGATCGCGCTGACGCGCAAACAGGGATCGATCTCGCTCGAGGATTCTCTGGCGCGCCTCGCGCGGGAAGGGCTCATCGAGCCGGACGACGCAAGAGCAAGAGCGGCGCACCCGGAGGAGCTCGAGGCCCTGCTCAAGAGTTAGGCGACTGTTCCGCCAACCCCCCGCCCCTCTCCACTCGCGGAGAGGGGAGCTAGATCTCGCGGCGGAAAAAGACTCGCGTCATCACGCCGCACACGAGCGTGAACGTGAGGAGGAACATCCACGGGGCATAGCACGCGGAGATGGGCGCGCCTTTCATCAGGAGGTCGCGCAGCGCGCGCAGCCCGTGAGTGAGAGGGTCCACGGCCGAGACCCAGTGGAGCCAGGGAGGATAGCTCTCGATGGGATAGAGCGCGCCGGAGGGAAAGAAGAGCGCCGCGTTGATGATCCCGAACATCCCGCGAAGGATGCTCGCGTGTCTCGCGCGGGAGAAGAGCAGCGACCAGATCGAGGCGATCGCGAGCGCAGTCAGGAAAACGGTCAGGAACGAAGCCGCCACGGAGCGTCCCGTCGCGAGCGGGAGCGGGGCGAAGAGCAGAACGGCCACGAGGACCGTCCCGCCCGCGATCGACGCGATGATCGAGCCCGCGAGGATGTGTCCGGTGACCAGCGCGCCGGTCGAGATCGGGGTCACGAGATAGCCCTCGTGGTAACCGAACATCCGGTCCTCGAGCACCTGCAGCCCGCCCGAAACCATCGATCCCATGAAGATCGCCAGGCACACCACCGCGGGCGCCAGGTACGTCAGGTAATCGAGGTAGGGAAACGCTTCGAGACGAACGGCCGGCGCGGCGGCGGCGACCGTTCGCGCGGCGGCGACCTCCAACCAGATCTCGTTCAAGGCTCCTTCGAGCGTGTCGAAGGAAGCGCGATCGGTGTTGTCGCCGACGAACGACGGGACGGGACCGGTGCGCGAAAGGCCCTGCGGGAGGATCCAGATCCCGCGGTACCGGCCGCGGCGCAGCCCCTGCTCCGCGTCTCCTCTATTGTCGAGCAGCTGCAGGCGGACGAGCTGACGCCCGCTTTCGAGGGAGGCGGCGCCCCGCAGGCAGTCGGCCGAAAGGGAGTTGCCGGCCTCGTCCACGACGGCCAACGGGAGCCCCCGCAGCGGGCGATTCAAGGAGTTGCCGAGCAGCAGGAGATACACCAGCGGAAAGATCATCGTCGAGACCATCAGCACCGGCTGGCGCCAGAGAGTCGCGTAAGCGCGCTGGCAGACGGCGAGGATGCCGAGCGCGGCGAGGAAAGGGCCTCGCGCGACGCGGGCGGACGTCCTGCGCCGCCGGATCGCGGCGGGAAGCGCCTCGACGCTCACTCGCGCAGCCTCCGGCCGGTCCACGAGAAGAAGACGTCCTCGAGAGTCACGGGTGAAACCGTGAAGTGCCGGATCGCGTAGCCGCGCTCCTCGACGATCTGCGCGGCGCGGCGCCCGACACCTTCCCCCGGTCGGCATTGGAACTCGTGGTGACCGGGTGCCGGCGAGCGCCAGTTGGACGCGCCCATCGCGAGGATTGCCTCCCTGAGGTCGTCGTCGATGGGGTCGTCCGTCTCGATGACGACGCGCTCGCCGGTCTCGAGCTGCCGCTTCAGACGGTCCGGCTCCCCTTCCTCGAGGATCTTTCCCGCGTCCATGATCGCGACCCGGTCGCAGAGGTAGTCCGCCTCGTCCATCGCATGGGTCGTGAGGATGATGGCGAGGTCGGGGTCGGTCTCCTTCATTTCGCCGAGGAGGTCCCAGATAGCGCGGCGGCTCTGAGGATCCAGGCCCGTCGTCGGCTCATCGAGGAAGAGAACCCGCGGGCTGTGCAGAACTCCCCGCGCGATCTCGAGTCTCCGCCGCATTCCTCCTGACAGCGTCTTCGCGATCGCCTTGCGTTTTTCCGTCAAGCCGACCTGCGCGAGCCGCCACTCGATGCGGCGCGAGAGCTCCCGGCCCCAGAGACCGTACATCTTTCCCTGGACGGAGAGGTTCTCGCGCACCGTGAGGTTTTCATCCGTCGTGATCGCCTGGGAGACGGTGCCGATCGAGCGGCGCACGGCGCTCTTTTCGCGAATCAGGTCGTGCTCGCGGATGCGGGCCGTGCCGGCGCTCGGCGGCAGGAGCGTCGTCAGCATGCGGATCACCGTCGTCTTTCCCGCTCCGTTCGGGCCGAGAAGCCCGTAGGTCTCCCCGGGCCGGACGGAGAAACGGACTGAGTCCACCGCCACGAAGTCTCCGAAGCGGCGGGTCAGGCCCTGCGCCTCGATCGAAGGCGCGCGCGAAGGGAACTGCGGGGCTGCGGGCGGCGCGTCGACGGCTGCCGCAGATCCCGGGAAGAACGACTCGTCGAGAAAGGGCGGCGGCTCTCGGTGATCGTCGCGCTGCACGTTTAGGAGCCGGCCTCCACGACGAAGGTCTGCCCCGCTACGGCGACGCCCCCCTCCGGCTTCAGCCGTACCGAGAAAGTCTTGAGATCGCGGCTCTGGAGCCCCCAGTTTCGGCGGGTCGCGAACTCGGAGCGCGGCTTGATCGAGAGTACGCGTGCGGGAAAGGGCGATCCGCCCCGCGCCTGCGGCCACACCCGCACCGAGCCCCCGATGGGAAATACCGACAGCCTCTCCTCGGGAACTTCGACGCGAAGATACGGAGCGTCGACCTGCAGCGTCAGGATCGGATCCCCGGCGGACACGAACTCCCCCTGCCGATGATGGCGCGTGAGCACGGTTCCCGTCGCGGGAGAAGCGAGCGCTCCTTCCTTCTCGAACCGGCGGACTTTCTCGATCCGGGAGTTAAGGACGGAAGACTCCGCTTCGAGCTCGCCCTTCTGCGCTTCGAGCGCGCGGATTCCCGCCGCGTATTCGTCGAGGCGGTGCTGCAGCACTTCGAGATCGGCGGCCGGAGAAATTCCTTCGCCGACGAGGCGCGCCAGGCGGCGCGTTTCGCTGCGGGTCTGCGCGAGCTGCGCCTGCAGCTTCGCGACTTCCTGCTGCCTCGCGTTCTCGCGGGCGACGATCTGGCCGCCCTGGCGCTCGAGATCGGCCGCGTCCTCGGCCAGGCCGGGCTCTTCGAGACGGGCGACGATCTCACCCGCGCGGACCGTCTCCCCTTCTTCGGGCACGCGCGTCGTCAGGCGGCCGTTGCGGGAAAACGAAATGTCGAGGCGCTGTTCCTCGGCGAGCGCGAGCAGACGGACCTTGCGCCCGTCGTCGTTTTCCTGGCGCACGAGCGCCCCATACCCCCAGGCGCCCGCCACGCCGATGGCAAGGGCGACCGCGAGCCAGATTCCCTTTTTCATCCTCTTTCGCCCGGAAAATCCTGATTTTACTCCTCTTTCGTCCGGCGGGGGTCCGTCCATGGGAGAGGACACTTCCCGAACGGGTATCGCTTTTGCTGTGAGAAGGGTGCAGCCAGCAGTTTCACCCGGGATCTTGGAAAGGAAACCCCTTGCTCGTCGGCGCGAGACGCATTCTTCTGGTCGAGGACGACACGAATCACCGCTGGGTGATGCGGCGGATCCTCGAAAGCGCCTTCGGAGACGAGATCACCGTCGAAGACGCGGAAACCGGCGAGCGCGCGCTCGAACGCGCGGAGCGGAAACCCCCGATCGACCTGATGCTGCTCGACCTCGGCCTGCCCGGGATGAGCGGGATCGAGGTCCTGAAGCGGATCCGGGAGAACCCGGTCACGCGGGGCCTCCCCGTCGTCGTCCTCACGAGCTCGCAGGACCGGGAAGACATCCAGAGCGCCTACCAGTACGGCGCCAACTCCTTCGTCTCCAAGTCGGAGACTCCCGAGCTGATGTTCAAGCGCCTGCGGATGCTCCCGGTCTACTGGCTGGAGCTCAACCAGCTGCCGAGGGATCTCGAGCACTAGTGGTCCGCTCCTGGCTCTCGCTCCGGGTCAGTCCAGATAGAAAGTCCCGATTTCGGTTTGCCTACCCGCCCCGTCGCCGCCGTCCGCCTTCCTCGTCGGCACGCGGCGGCGATGCCTCCAAAGAGACGACCGCGCCGCCGCTGGTCGTTCGGTCGCAGGCACAGTGGGACTTCGGTTCGAGCTCGGTGTGCTCCCTCTCTCATCGCACTCCGAGTGAGGCGGCCGCGTTGCCGGGGCTACCAGTGAGGCTCTAGTCACACTGTGAGCCCGGGACCCCGGCGTCCCCGGGGCGGCTCGAACCAAGCGCGCTAGTCGCTTCTCTTACAATCCACCCCCGCATGTCCGCCGCCATCCGTGTCGCCGTCATCATGGGAAGCAAGTCGGACTGGGAGACGATGCGCCACGCGGCGGAGACGCTCGAGGGTCTCGGAATCGGCTGCGAGACAAAGGTCGTTTCCGCGCATCGCACGCCGGCGTGGATGGCGAAGTTCGCGGCCGGGGCAGAGGAGCGTGGCATTCGCGCCATCATCGCCGGAGCCGGCGGCGCGGCGCACCTGCCCGGCATGGTGGCGGCCCAGACTACGGTCCCGGTTCTCGGCGTGCCCGTGCAGAGTCACTCCTTGTCCGGCCTGGACTCCCTCCTGTCGATCGTCCAGATGCCGGCGGGGATCCCCGTCGCCACGTTCGCCATCGGCAAAGCCGGAGCGATCAATGCGGCCCTCTTCGCGGCCGCGATGCTGGCGCAGACAGATGGCACCGTGCGCTCCGCGCTCGCGCGCTATCGCGAAGACCAGACGAAGCGGGTGCTCGAGGACACGGTCCCTTGACCGCGGGGGCGCTCCCGGGCGCCACCATCGGCGTGCTCGGAAGCGGCCAGCTGGGCCGCATGTTCGCGATCGCCGCGCGCCGCATGGGGTACCGCGTCCACACGTTCTCGCCCGACTACGACACGCCCACCGGCCAGGTCGCCGACATCGAGGTCACGGCTCCCTACGACGACCTCGATCGCGTGCGGGAGTTCGCGAAACGCGTCGACGTCGTCACCTTCGAGTTCGAAAACGTCTCCGCGGCCGCGGCCTCGGCGGCGGCCGAGCACGCGCCGGTGCGCCCGGACGGAAACGTGCTGTTCGTTTGCCAGCACCGCGTTCGCGAGAAGGCGTTTCTCTCCGCCGGCGGTTTTCCCGTCGCGCCCTACCGAATCATTCGCTCCGAAGACGATCTCGAGCGCGGGATCGCCGAGCTCGGCGCCCCCGCCGTCCTGAAGCGAGCCGGGTTCAGTTATGACGGAAAGGGGCAGGCTCGTGTGACCTCCGCCGCGGAGGCCGCCGCCGCCTGGAGCTCGGTCGGCCGGGAAGAGGCGGTGCTGGAGGCCTTCGTCGAATTCGACCATGAAGCGTCCATCATCGTGGCGCGCGGACTCGACGGCGCGACGGCCGAGTACGCCCTTCTGCGCAATGCGCATTCCCGCCACATCCTCGATCACACTCTTCTCGACCTCGCTCATCCCGCCCGCGAAAAGGCCATCGAGATCGCGCGCGCCATCGCGGAGCGGCTCGACCTGGTCGGCGTTCTCTGCGTCGAGCTCTTCGTGATGCCGGGCGGCGCCCTCCTCGTCAATGAGCTCGCTCCGCGTCCCCACAACTCCGGCCACCTGACGATCGACGCGTGCGCAACGAGCCAGTTCGAACAGCAGCTGCGGACGGTCTGCGGCCTCCCGCTCGGATCCACGCGCGCGCTGACGGGCGCCGCGATGACCAACCTTCTCGGCGACCTCTGGAGCGCGGGCGAGCCCGACTGGGCCGCCGCTTGCGCGTTCTCCGAGGCGAAGCTTCACATCTACGGAAAGAGTGAAGCGCGCCCGGGGCGCAAGATGGGTCACATCACGGCCCTCGCTGCCGACCCACGCGATGCGCTGCGAATCGCTATTGCCGCTCGCTCCGCCCTGACCCGCGCTGTCCGCTCCTGATCGCGCGGTCGATCTCCGGCAGGACGTCTTCCGCCCGGCCCGCGATCGCGCAGTCGACTCGAGAGGTCGCCCGCGTCGCCTCCGGATTGACTTCGAGGGTCCAGGCGCCCCGATCCCGCGCGGCGTCGGCGAGCGAAGCGGCGGGCATGACGAGCGAGGAAGTGCCCGCGACCACGCAGACGTCGCAGTCGGCAGCTCGCCAGGCCGCCTCCAGCGCCGTGACCGGAATCGCCTCCCCGAACCACACGACGCCGGGACGCGCCAGACCTCCGCAGTCGGGACACCTCGGCGGGATCTCCGCGAGGGGCGCCGTGCGATCCTCCCATCCCTCGGGCCGGGCTCCGCAGGAGGACGCGCACCGCAGAGTCCATATCGAGCCATGGAACCGCACGACGCCGGCCGTTCCCGCGAGCTCGTGC
>DASQJK010000131.1:0-3152 GCA_035631095.1 Thermoanaerobaculia bacterium | reverse complement strand
GGCTTCCACCGGGATGCTTCTCGTCCCCCGTCAGCATCGGAGTCGACATCACGGCCGCGCCGGCGGAGGTGCCGCCCACGACGGCCCCCGCCCGATAACGCGCGTGGATGGCGGCCTCGGTCTTCGTTCCTCCGAGGGCCTTCGTCAGCAGCGCCTGGTCGCCTCCGCCGAACCAGATCCCGGTGACTCCGTCCAGCCGCGCCGCGGCCTGTGCCGTGTCCGCCGCGGCATGGTCGAGCACGATCCGCTCCGCCTGCGCGCCCATCTTTCGGAAGTCACCGGCGAGCTCCACGCCCGCGTCCGGATCGCTGCTCGCCATCGGGAAGAGAACGATCCTGGCCTTGCCCGGCCCCCCGGCGAGCTCGACGAACCGGGCGAGCACAGGCGGCGGCAGCGGACCTCCCCCGACGATGAGGAGGTGGCCCGAGGGCGCCGCGCCGGCGCGTCCGGAGGGTGGAACGGACGTCGACGCGCAGGCAACGGAAACCAGCGAAACGGCGAGCACGAGCAGGACGCGGATGGATTTCATGTTCGAAAGGCCTCGTGGTTTCGGATTTGAGCTGACGAGCTGTCGGTGACGGTCTGACTACTGTCGGGGAATGCTCGCCAGCGCGGCGCGCACTTCCCGGATGTCTTTCGCGTAACGCTTCGGCGGCGCCGTTTCGGCAAACTGCGTGAGCGCCTGGCGCGCCCGCTCCCAGTCCCTGAGCTCGCCCGCGACGCGGCCCAGGTTGTACAACGCGTCGTACTGCGTCGGGTCCACGCGGACGCACTGGGTCCAGGCCTCGACCGCCTTGGCCGGCTCGCCCAGTCGCGAGTACACGACGCCGAGCGCGTTCAACGCGCGCGGGCTGCGCCGCGAGATGGAAAGCGCGGTCTCGAGCTTCTGGCGCGCCTGCTCCAGCCGGCCGAGCTTCAGGTATGCGATCCCCGCGTTCAGATCGGCCAAGGCGTTGCGCGGCTGCAGCGCGAGAGCGCGGTCGAAAAGCGCGAGCCCCTCCTCCGGACGGCCGGCGTCCGTCAACGCGATTCCGAGCGCGTTCAGCGTCTCGAGGTCCTCGCTGTCCTTGTAGGGGGCGAGCACCTTCACGGCCTCGAGCGGGCGCCCGTTTTCTGAGAGAAGCAGGGCCCGCTTGCGGTCGACATTCTCTCCGCCGAGCCCGCGCGCCACGGCCTGCTCGTAAACGCGGAGCGCCCCGTCGGGATCGCCGTGCTGCTGGAGCAGGTACCCGAGCTGGAGATATCCCGCCCGCATGTTCGGGTGCTGGGCGACGAGCTTCTTCGCGATGGGGATCGCTTCGGCGCTGCGTTGCAGCTGGAAGAGCTCGACGACGCGGTGCAGGTCGCGGTCGACGTCGATCAGGTTCTTCGGGTCGTCCGCCGGCCCATAGGACTTGCGGGCCTCCGCGGATCCCGTCAGATAGCCGAGACTCCGGAGCTTGGCGGCCTCCTCGCTGTCGATGGAAGCGCGCTCGAGCGAGCCCGCCGGAATGTCGGTGAGCCGCTTGCGCAGACGGCGAACCGCGTCGGGCATCGAGGCCGCGGCGGCGAGGTTGTGCGCCTCCGCGGGATCTTTTCCGAGGTCGTAGAGCTCCGGCACGGGAAGGTCGACGAACTTGTCCGCCCCCAGAATCAGACCGCGCAGCGGCGCCCAGCCCCGGTTCAACGCAGCCGAAAGCGACTCGAAGTAGGAGTCGCCCGGTACGGATTCCCCCGTCCGGTCCGCGATCAGCGAGCGTCCGCGCAGATCCGCCGGCTTGTCGATCCCCAGCACGTCGAGGACCGTCGGGACGTAGTCGACGTGCCGGGCGTTCGCCGAGTCGCGGCCGGCCGCGATCAGGTCCGGGCACCAGAGCACCATCGGAATGTGAAGCGTGGCCTCGTAGGCGAAGAGCCCGTGGGTGAGCTCCCCGTGCTCGCCGCGGGCTTCCCCATGGTCGCCCGTCACCGCGAGCAGCGGCGAAGGCCGCACCGCCGTCACCTCGTCGAGCAGCGGGGCGAGAGCGGAATCCGTGAACGCGACCTCGCCGAGGTACGGATCATCGGGGAAGCGCGCCTTCCACGTGTCCGGAGGGTCGTAGGGAGCGTGCGGGTCGTAGACGTGGACCCAGAGAAATCGAGGTTGGCCGGACTGGGCGCGGTACCACGCGAGGGCCCGGGCCACCACTTCGTCGGCGCGAGCCTGCTGGATCTGGAAGTCCTCGGGCTCCTCCGTCTGCTTGTACATCTCCTCGTAGACGTCGAAACCACGCGTGAGGCCGTACCGCGAGTCGAGGGGGAAAGCGCCGACGAAGGCCCCCGTCGAGAAGCCTCGCGCCTTCAGACGGGCGGCGATCGTGTCGATCTTCGAAGAAAGGCGGAAGCCCGCGTTTTCCCTGACACCGTGCTCGTAGGGGTACAGGCCAGTCAGGATGTTCGTGTGCGACGGCAGCGTGATGACGTTGTGCGCGTGCGCCGACGAGAACACGCGGCCCGCGGCCGCGATCCGATCCAGATGGGGGGTGGTGCCGCGCGTGTTCCCGTCGAATCCAGCCGCGTCGTAGCGGAAGGTGTCGATCGTGATGAGAACCACGTCCCGGACCGGGCGAGCCGCCGAGCCGGACGCGAGCGGCGGGCGCTCCGACGAAGCTTTCTCACGCCCGCATCCGGCCACGGAAGCGGTCAGCGCGGCCAGCGCGACGGCGACTGCGGCGGCGAGCGGCTGCCGCAGTCCCGCGCGAGCGGACATGAAGGTGGCGTTCATTCCGGTCTCAGGCTAGAAGAAAAAGGAAAACCCGCCCGGGATTCCCGGGCGGGCTCGTGAAAGATGCGCCGTCAGAAAGTGATGCGCCCGCCGAGCCGGAGGATCCGCGGGCTCTGGGTCTCCAGGATCGTGTTGAAGGCGACCGGCGTGAACGTGCCGCGTCCCGGCCGGTTGTCGAAGGTCCCGATCTGGCTCGACCGCTCCAGGACCGTGCCGTTGTTCGTCGCGTTGAAAACTTCCGCCGTCGCGGACAGGGCAACGGGGCCGATGTTGAACGTCTTTTCGAGCCTGAGGTCGAGCTCGTAGACGTTGTCGAGGCGATAGGAATCGATGTTGCCGACGAGGTTGCGGTACCGCGTCCCGTCGATGTCCGCGCACCGCGTGCAGGTCCGAATGTAGTAGGACTGCG
>DASQJK010000130.1:0-5221 GCA_035631095.1 Thermoanaerobaculia bacterium | reverse complement strand
CGGAACCCTCGCGACGAAGGCGGCCGCGGCCGGGTTCGACGTCGTCATCGTCACGGCGGACAAGGACATGCTGCAGCTCGTGGCGCCGCGCGTCCGCGTCTTCCACACGGGCAAGGAGACCTTTCTCGACGAGGCGGGGGTGGAGGGATTCTTCGGGGTGAAGCCGGGTCAGGTCGCCGACGTCCTCGCTCTCATGGGCGACAGCGTCGACAACGTACCCGGGGTGCCCGGGGTCGGACAGGTGACCGCGAAAAAGTGGATCTCCCAGTACGGGAGCCTGACCGCGCTCTACGAGCACGAAAACGAGATCAAGGGAAAAGTGGGCGAGAGCCTTCGTCAGAACCGGGAAGCCGCGATGCTCTCGCGCCGGCTGGTCGAGATCCCCGTGGATCTCGACATTCCGTTCGACCCGGAAAACCTGCGCTGCTCGGAGCCGGACTTCGCCGCCCTGAAGGAAATCTTCGTCAGGCACGAGTTTCATTCGCTGGCCGCGGAGATTCACGGCGAGTCCGCGGCGCCGCCGGACGTCTCCTCGACTCGCGTCGCGGCCGGAGCCTCCTTCGAGAGCACGGACCGCCGCGCCGGGGTCGCCCTGCTGCATCGCGGCGGGCGCACGCTCCTCGCCGTCTCCGACGGAGCCGCGACGCAGATCGCCGAGGAGGATGCCGCGCGAGCCGTCGAGCTCTGGGCCGGCCTGGACCGGCCCGAGGCGCAATTCGCGATGGCCGACGCGAAGCCCCTCGATGCGCTGCTCATCCGTCACGGACGCGCGGTTCAGGGAGACATGTTCGACGTCTGCCTCGCGCAGTACGTCCTCTCGACCGGCGTCGCGAGCGCGGAGATCGAGCCCATCGCCTTCCAGCGGCTCGGACAGAAGCTCCTGGCCGACAAGGAGGTCGGGATCTCTTCGTGCGCGCTCCCCGAGGCGTACGAGATCGCGAACGCGGACCGGTGGCTGGCCGAGCGCGCTTCGGCCTCCGCGGCCCTCGCGGAGCCGCTGCGGGCGGAGCTCGCCGCGCGGCCGGAGCTCGACCGGATCTACCGGGAGATCGAACGCCCGCTGACGCCCGTTCTCGCGCGGATGGAAATCGCCGGCGTCGCGATCGACGTCCCGCTCCTCCGGGAGATTTCCGTGCGGATGGATCGCGAGCTCAAGGCCCTCGAACAGAAGATCTGGGCGGAGGCGGGCGAGGAGTTCAACGTGAACTCGCCCGTCAAGCTGGGCCAGATCCTGTTCGAGAAGCTGGGTTACCCGGTCCTGAAGAAGACGGCGAAGACGCGCTCTTCGTCCACCGGCGTCGAGGTGCTGAACGAGCTCGCGGAGCGCGGGTACCCGCTGCCGAAGCTCGTGCTGGAGTATCGGGAGATCTCCAAGCTCAAGGGCACATACGTCGACGCGCTTCCGGCGATCGCGGATGCGGAAGGAAGGGTCCACTCCTCGTTCCGGCAGACGGTCGCGGCGACTGGCCGTCTCTCCTCGTCGGATCCGAATCTCCAGAACATCCCGATCCGCACCGAAGCCGGCCGCGAGATCCGGAAGGCGTTCATCGCGCCGCCCGGCAGGAAACTCGTCGTCGCCGACTATTCGCAGATCGAGCTGCGGATCCTCGCCACATTTCCCAGGACGAAGCGCTCATCCAGGCGTTCCAGGAAGAGCAGGACATCCACCGCGCCACCGCGGCGAAGATCTTCGGCGTCTCGCCCGACCTCGTGAGCCACGAGATGCGGTTCGCGGCGAAGCGCATCAACTTCGCGCTCCTGTACGGGATGGCTCCGTTCACCCTCGGCAAGGAGCTCGGCGTGTCGACCTCGGAAGCGAAGAGCTACGTCGACTCCTACTTTGCGCAGTTTCCGCGGGTGCGCGCGTGCCTCGACGGAATCCTCGAACAGGCCCGCAGGACGCGGGAGGTCACGACTCTCTTCGGCCGCGTCCGGCCGATCCCCGACATCGCCGCCTCGAACCCGAACGTGCGCGGCAACGCCGAACGGATGGCGCTGAACGCTCCCTTCCAGGGCGCCGCCGCGGACATCATCAAGATCGCGATGGTGCGGCTCGACCGCGCGCTCGCCGACCGGCGGCTCGCCTCCCGGCTGGTGCTCCAGGTGCACGACGAGCTCGTGCTGGAGGCGCCCGAGGAGGAAGTCGAGCCGATATCGGAGCTCGTCCGTGAAGTCATGGAAGGAGCCGCCAGCCTGCGCGTCCGTCTGGTCGTGGACGTCGGCTCCGGCCGCGACTGGCTCGCGGCGAAGTAGAACGTACAGCTATACTTGCGCAAATCCATGTCACTGCGGGGACTTCTCCGGCAAGCAGCGCTCGCCGCCGGCATTCTGCTCGCCTCCTCTTCCGAGGGGCAGGAAAACACGCCGCCGCCCACTCCGGCGGCGGCCGCCCAGCCCGCCGTCACGCCCGGTGCCGGAATGGCTCCGCTGCGCCTCACGGATCAGCCCGCCATGCGCATCGACCGCCTTCCGGCCGAGAACCCGTTCGGGATCGCCGCCGAAACTCCGGCCGCCTTGCCTCTCAAGCCGGCCTTCACGGAGCAGACCGTAGACTCTTCTCTCTTCGCGGCGGTCCGCGTCGACAAGACGGGGCACGTCACCGCGTCCGAGCGCGTTCGCGATCCGATCCCTTCTCTTGCCGCCGACTCGAAGAAATCTTTCGAGCGGTGGTCCTTCGAGCCGGCCAGGAAAGATGGGCGCCCGGTCGACAGCTGGGCGAGCGTCCGGGTCGAGATGACCGCGACCGTCCGTCCCCCGAAGGTCGAGCAGATCGCTTTGAAGCCCGTTCTTCCCTCGAGCCCGATCCCCGCGCCGCTCGAATGGGCGCCGGATCAGGCCTGGTACGACTCGGCGCCCGCAGGCAGAGCGCCGGACGGGACCGTCGCGATCGAGCAGGCGGACACGATGGCCGTCCCGAAGAAAACGAAGTGGGACGCCGACTCCTACAAGGGGCCGTTCTCGATCCGGATGTGGATCCACATCGACGCCGCCGGACACGCGGGCCGGATGATCCCCATCCAGGCGAGCGATCCGATCCTGATCTCTTACTTCCGCAAACAGATCTCGACCTGGACGCTCAAGCCGGCGACCGTCAAAGGCCAGCCGGTCGAGTCGTGGGCGGAGCTGTCGATGAGCGGCACCATCGGATGGTCGGCGGAAGTGAAGCAGATCGCCAATCTGCGCAAGACCTTGACCGGCAGCGCGGCCGCCCAGCGCTGAACCGCCCGTGAGCGGGAGCCTCACGACGCCCCGGCTCCGTACAGGAAGTCTCGCCCGCGCATTGACGCGCCTGTTGGGGGCGGATGCCGTGACGCTCGGCACGCGCGTTTTCCTGTCGAGCACGGCGGCCCGCGAGGTCTCTGCCAAAACGGAAGCCGGCACGCGGCTGCTGCGGCACGAGCTCGCCCATGTCTCGCAGTTCGCCGTCGAGGGAACGGCCCGATTTCTCTGGAAATACGCCCTCTCCTACGCGCGCGGCCGCCGGCTGGGGCTCTCCCACAGCGCCGCCTATCTCGAGATTCCGTACGAGCGGGAAGCGCGTGAAGCGGAGGAGAGAAGCTAGCTCAGGATCTCCCGCTTGTCTCCGACGCGGCGCGTGATCTTCGCGCCGTCCAGATATTCGAGGATCGGGATCGCGAGCCTGCGCGTGAGGCCGAACATCTCTTTGAACTCGCCGACGTCGATGGAAGATCGCCCCGAGCCCCGAAGCTTCGCGGAGACGCCGTCCACGGCCTCCTTCGAGATGAGCCAGCCTCCCGGCAATCGCAAGAGCGTGCCCTTCTTCACCAGGTAACCGGCGAGGCCTTCGACGACCTTGGCCTTGTGGCCGATCTCCCGCGTGACGTCGGGAAGCGACGGCGGATCGAGCCCCCGGCGATGGTAGACCTCCGCGATCCGGGCGGAGAGGTCCCGGTCGGGGCCCGGGAGATCGTCCCGGCCGGGCGGCCGCGCCTCCTCTCCCGCGATGACGTACACGCCGCGCGCGACGAGCGCCGCCTCGATCGCCTCCGCCCATTTCGGCTCCGTCTCGCGGGGGAGCAGTCTCGCAAGGAGTGTCCGCCGCGAGACACCGACGCTCGCGCCCGAGGCGAGAAGCCGCGCCATCTCGTCATGGGCACGCTCTGCCAGCCGCAACAAGGTCGATTCCGAGATGTACCGGTCCGGCGATCGCCGCAACGCGTGCATCGCCTTGTCGGCGAGCGGGACCGCAGCGGCCGCGCGAATGTCCTCGGGGGGAACGCCGGCACGCGCAGCGAGCTCTTCCTCGCCGGCGCCGGCTTCGCGGCTCTGCTCCACCCAGAGCGCGATGCGTTCGGGCAGAGATCCTTTCTCGAGCCGGTCGAGAAGCGGAAGCGCGTCCTCGCGGGATCTCCGCACCGGCGGCCACAAAACGTCCAGCACGATCCCCCCGCCGATCGTCTCCACGGGCGAGAGCCGGCGCAGCACGAAACGGTCACCGGGCACCGCCGCGATCGGGGAAGACAGGCGCAGCTGCGCGCGGCCGCTTCCCCCCGGCGTCAGGACCTCGCCGTCGAGCGGACGCACGCGGACCCGCTCTTCCGATGAGAAATGATGGAAGGAGAGACGGTCGCCGCTCGAAATCTCGGGCGCGGAGTCGAGAAGGCCCACGCGCGCGGTCAGAAGCGTCGTCGTCGCAAACGCCCCGGGCGCTCCGAGCATCAGCCCGCGGCGCAGAGCCGCGAGCTCGACCCCGGCGAGATTCACGCTGACGCGCTCCCCCGCCCGCGCTTCCGCGGTCTCACGTCCATGCACCTCGATTCTTCGTACGCGCACAGGCGTGCGGGAAGGAAGAAGCTCGAGCTTCTGCTCGCGAGACACCGTCCCCGAAACGAGGCTTCCGGTCACCACGGGCCCGAAGCCGGGGATCGAGAAGGCGCGATCGATCGGCAACCGCACGAGACGGCCCTCCCGCGCCGCGTCTTCTCCCGACGCGAGGGCGACGAGCGCCTTGCGCAACTCCGGCAGCCCCTCGCCCGTGCGGGCGGAAACCGCGACGATGGGCGCTTTTTCGAGGAACGATCCCGCGACGAGGTCTCGCGCGTCCGACGAAGTGACTTCGACGAGATCCGGAGTGACGCGGTCGGTCTTCGTCACGGCGATGACTCCCCGCCGGATCCCGAGCATCCGCACGATCTCGAAGTGTTCGCGCGTCTGCGGCATCACGGACTCGTCCGCCGCGATCACGAGGAGCACGGCGTCG
>DASQJK010000129.1:0-3075 GCA_035631095.1 Thermoanaerobaculia bacterium | reverse complement strand
CGCCCGCCGCTGCGGATCGCCACATAGTCGTCCTCCGCCTGAAACGCGTCGATCGCGGAAAGCGGAAAAATCCGGATCTCGCGTCCGTCGCGCACCACGATCCTGTCTGCGAACCTACCCTCGGGGCGCGCGGCGGCCGCGACCGCGGCGGGGTCGGGCCGCCTCCCCGAACCGAGGCGCTCACGGGCGCGGCGCAGCGCCTCGCGCAGCCGCTCTGCGCGGTAAGGCTTCAACACGTAATCGGCGGCGTGCACTTCGAACGCCTTCACCGCGAATCGGTCGTAGGCGGTGACGAACACGACGGCGATGTCGGGACCGAGGAGCTCCGCGACCTCGAACCCGGAGAGCTTCGGCATCTCGATGTCGAGGAAGGCCGCGTCCGGCTGAAGCTCCCCTGCCAGCCGCACGGCCTCGAAGCCGTTCTCCGCGTCGCCGACCACTTCCACGTCCGGCTCGGCCGAGAGCACCTCCCGCAGCAGCGCCCGCGCCGGCTCCTCGTCGTCGACGATGAGGACGCGGATCGTCCCGCCGCGCGAGCCGTCCACTGTCACGGAACCGCTCGCGCGGGTATCGAGAGGATGGCGAGATGCCGGTCCTCGAGCCGGCGAGCGGCGAAAAGCGCCTCGGTCCCATACAGGGCCGCGAGCCGGTCGCGAACGATCTTCAGGCCGAGCCCGGACCGCGGCCGCGCCGGAGCGTCCGGATCGAACGGGTTCTCGATCAGGATCCGGACGCGGTGCCCGGTGCGCTCCGCCTCGAGCCGCACGACCCCTCCTTCGGTGAGCGTCGCGATCCCGTGCACGACCGCATTCTCGACCAGGGGCTGGAGGAGCAGCGGAGGGATCACGCACGCCTCGGCGTCGGGCGTCGCCGTGGTCTCGACCGTCAGCCTGGGACCGAAGCGGACGCGTTCGACGTCCAGGTAGCGCATCGCGAGAGCGATTTCGTCGCGGAGCGGAATGCCTTTCTGCTCTCCGACGGAGAGGGTCTGCCGCAGGAAGTCGGCGAGGCTCGCGCACATCTCGCGGGCGCGCGGCGGGTCTGTCCCCACGAGCGACGAGATCGAGTTGAGGCTGTTGAAGAGAAAGTGCGGCTGGATCTGCGCCTTCAAGGCTTCGAGCTCCGCCTGCCGCGCGAGGATCTCGAGCGCGGATTCCCGGCGCTCCGCCTGCCGAGCCGTCTCGAATTCGATCAGGACGTAATGGAGCGCGACGGACAGGAGGTACATGAGAACGCCGACCCCGAAGAGAAGCGGGACCTCGCGCGCGTAACGTTCCGCGAGACCGTCGAAGACGGGCGCGAGCGCGAGAAGTCGCGACAACGCGGCGCCCGCGAAGACCCAGACGGCGCTCGTGAAGGCCGAGGCGAGGGTGTGCGTCGCGATCAAGCGGCCGATCCTTCCCGTGCCCGGCGGAACGCTTCTCGCGGGATAGAAGGCGGACAACCCCAGAAACGCAAAGAGAACGGTCATCGGGATCGCCAGGGCCGCCGCTTCGGGCAGGGAGAGCGCGCCCGGCCGGGCGAGGAGGACGACGAGGACCGCGGCGAGCGGCGCGCTTGCGGCGAGATACGGGAGAAGGCGGCCCTTCGTCGCGAGAATCGGATGCACGGACGATCAGCGCTTCACTTCGACGCCGCCCATGATGGCCGTGCCCCGGATGATCAAACGTTTCCGGGGGCCCGGCGGCGCGCCCGGAACCGCGGGCCCGGAGGTGGTCTCCGAGATCCCGCCCAGGATCGGGGTGGCCTGGATCAGGACGATCCACTCTTCCGGCACACGGATTTCGACGCCTCCCCAGAGAGTGAACACTTCGAGCACGGCCTCGTCGCCGGCCATGCCCGCGCCCCGCAGGTCTATCTCGAAACCTCCCATCACCGCCGTGACCTCGCCCCCTCGGAAGTCGGAGGCCCGAATGATCCGCTCGCCGCCGCCCAGGAACGCGAATTCATTCAGCAGGTATCCCCCGCCCGTTCCTTCGGCCCCGTTCGGCACGATCGGATCCGCGTGAGGAAGGCGGCCGCGCGCCGAGGCGAGGACCGCGTTCGGATCGCGCCTTCTTGCGGAGCGCCAGATCAGCAGAGCGCCCCCGACCAGGAGCGCGACCGGCCAGACCTGCCGCATGTGCAGGGTGATGATGTGCAGGGTGCGGAGCAGGAGCAGAACGCCGATGGCCATCACCACCGCTCCGCCGACCCGCTGTTCGGAATAGCGCGCCTGGGCGATCTTGAGCACGCCGAACCCGACGAGGAACAGAGGCCAGTAGCGGAAGACGTCTCCCGCCTCGACCACGCCGAAGTTGTCGAGCGTGAAGAGCACGCCGAGGGCGATCAGCACCGCGCCGGCGATGATCCTTCCGGTCACCCGGGAGGCGGGAAGCGAGCTCACGAGAGCTCCCTCCGGCCGTTTCGAGGATGGAAGAAGGACTCGGAGATCAAGGCCAGCCCGGCGAGCACGAGAAGGATCGGCCACAGGTCGCGCAGCCGGAGCCAGATGAACCCGAGCTGGTCGAGCTGCAGCCCGATCCCCATCACGAGAAGAACGAGCCCGGACGCGAAATGATGCCGCCGCGTCGGGGCGAGAAGCCGCGAAAGCCCGAGCCAGACGAGAAGCATCGGCCACCAGTCCCAGAGCCGGCCCGCCTGGACGAAGCCGGCGTTCTGAAGCACGAAGATCGAGCCCACCAGAACGAGAAGGATTCCTCCGGCGACGCGGGAGGAACCGTTCCTTGGATTGTCGATCGACATCGGTTCTCCTTTCACTTCCGCCGAAAGATTACGGCGGCGAGTGCTCC
Source organism: Thermoanaerobaculia bacterium (assembly GCA_035631095.1). Taxonomy (GTDB): domain Bacteria; phylum Acidobacteriota; class Thermoanaerobaculia; order UBA5066; family Gp7-AA6; genus JALYUA01. Next base: position 283 of record DASQJK010000129.1, on the reverse strand, counting down.
ATGTTCGACCCATATCGGCGAACGGTGCGCCGGCATCGGCGGACGGCATGCGGAGTCGGTATTCCGAAACGAATACAATCCAGTCGCCCGTGTCCGGCCACCTCGAGATCACCTGTCCGCACTGCAATTCGGCCAGCCCCGACGGCGCTGCCTTCTGCCCCAAGTGCGGCCAGTCGCTCGTCGATTCGGACATGACCATCACGCCCGACTCGGGCGCCAATGCCGTCCCGGCGTCCGTTGGCTCGCGGTCTATTTCGGAAGAATCCATGGCGGCTCTGGGGCT
>DASQJK010000128.1:0-2657 GCA_035631095.1 Thermoanaerobaculia bacterium | reverse complement strand
GAAGAGATTCATCAGCGCCGATGCCGCGATCCCGTCCAGCTCGTTGGCGGTGCGTCCGAACCTCTCGAGGAAGAGTTTCGCAGCAAGGGCGAGCGAGGCGAGCGGGCAGGCGGGCGCGTCGGGAACTCCGGCGAGGATCTGTTTCAGGAATTCGCGCGCCGCGATGGTGTCCGTGAGCTTTCGGATTCTCCGGGTCTCTCGAACTTCCCGCTCTTCCGGAGCTTCGTCCTCCCGCGCGCGGGTCGGCGAGGACAGCTCTGCGACGAGACGGTCGAGGGCAGTCACATAGCGGCTTCGGCCCCAGCCGATTTCCGCGTTGCGGATCACCCGAGCGAGGGCGACGAAACTCACCTCCGCCTCTGCGCCGGGGCCGAAGTCGCCCGAGGCGAGTGCGCGGCGAAGGATCTCCGACTCGTACCCGCTGCCGATCCAGGCAAAGAACGCGAGCGCGGCGCGGCCGGGGCGCGTGTAGCTCGCGGCGATCCCGCTCGCGAATGTGCAGGGGATTCCATGCTCGGCGGCCAGCTCGAACACGAGGGCCGGATAGATGGAGGCATCCGTATGGAGAAGCTCCGCTTCGTCGAACGGCGTCCCCTGCGACAGGATGTCCCGGAGAGCGGATCGGACCTCGTTCTCTTCTCCGATGGCTCGGACGAATCCGGCGCCCCGCGCGCGCTCGCCCCATGAGGCGTGGCCGTCCGTCTCCAGGGATCGATGAGCGCCGCCCGAAAGCGATTCCAGGAACTGCCGCTCGATTTGAGAAAGGTCGAGATCCTCGGGAATGAGGTAGACGGTTTGCGTGCCCCGGCGCTCGGCGGCGGCGGACTTCTTGACCGCGCGATTCAGGATTTCCGCCCGATCGATCCAGCCCGTCTCCTCCAGGGCTTTCTCGTAGCGCGCGCGGATCGCGGCGAGCTCCCGCGGTTTCCGCGCGTCGACGAACGCATGCAGCGGAAGGTCGGCCGGAGAGGAGCCCGCCGCCCGAAGCTCGTCGAGCGCGTTCTGAACGGCGCGATGCAACCCGGGGCGATCTTTGAGGGCGCCGAAGTAAGAGTCTTTGCGAAGCACCTCTCCGCACGCCTGCTCGACGAGGGCGAGCGCCTGGGCCCTCGAAAGAAGCTTCCGGCCTTCGCGAGCGAGATCCGCTCCCACCGCACCGAGAGCGAGGGTGCGGATCGTCTGAACGCGCAGCTGGACCGGCCGGTGTCCGGCTCGCGCCACGCGTTCGACGAGCTGATGTCCGACGGCGAGCGAAGGAGCGACGAGGATCTTCTCGACGAGCGGAAGCTCGGCGCAAACGGCCGCCAGAGCGGCAACGAGTCGGGAGGCTTCTCGCGGGGCGGGGGAAGGTGCGGGCGCAGAATCCGGATCCGGAGTCTTCGAGCGGATGGGCCTCCGGGAAGGTTCGGCCACCCGGGCCGGCCCCTCTTCGTCGAAGGGTAGGAAAGGTTGGGTTCCCACGGAGAACGCGATCTTACGTCGCGTCCTCCGGGCAAATGGTGTCCTGGCGGTGCCGCGTGACGCCTAGGAGTGCGAGACGCCCGGATCCTTCTCGGGCTCGCACTCGTCGCCCCGGACCTCGCGCCGCTCCGGGCCCTCGAACTCTTCCATCTGGTTGAACATCCGGTCTTTCTCTTTTTCGCTCATCCCGGAGTCGATGCCGGGTTTGTTCGAGTCCTTGCCGGCATACGGAGTGCGCGGATCCTCTTTGGCGTCGGTCATGGGTGGCCTCCTGACGGAGCGTGTCTTCAAGGATCGGGCCAGCGCCCGATCGCCTGATCTATCCGGTGAATCGCTCGAAGCGATACGCAAGCTCGGGGCCGCCTTCTCCTTCGTACGCCAGCCGAGCGACGAGCAGCGCGAAGGGCTCCGTGTAGCGGGCGATCCGAAGCGGACCCGCGTCGACGGGATCGAAGCCGACGTCACGGATGAGGCGGGCGGCGATCTTTTTTGCGCGGGCATCGTCTCCGCAGTAGGCGAGGCTCGGCCGGTTCTTCCTGCGCCGGGCCTCGTAGACGCCGAACAGCACTTCGCTCGGCACCGTGTTGAAGGCGGAGACCACGCGGGCCTTCGGGACCTTCTTCGCGAGCGCCTCCGCTCCCGAGCTCTTGCCGGCGATCACGAGCGCCGTGTCGCCGTCGTTCATCGGCAGCGAGCAGGTCACGATCACGCTGCCGGACAGATCGCCCGCCTGTTTGACGACGTCGCCGACGCGCGACCAGTGCACGGCGAGGAGAAGTGCGTCCGCTTCCCGCGCGGCCTCGGCCGGTGTGCCGGCCCGCGCGTTCCCCTTCGCCTTTTTCGCGAGAGTCCTCAACTTGCGCGGGCTGTGCGAGTAACTGAAGACGACTTCGTGCCCTGCGCGCGCGAAAATCGTCCCGAGCTTGGCGCCCATCAGTCCCGACCCGAGGATTCCGACGCGCATCCCCCTTCTCCTTCGCCTTTCAGCGCCGATACTGCTCGTCGGTCACCTTCTCCATCCACTGGACCGGGCTTCCATTCAATGCCTCCTGGATCGCGATGTGCGACATCGCCGTCCGGGGAGTCGCTCCGTGCCAGTACTTTTCTCCCGGCGCGGTCCAGACGACGTCGCCCGGCCGGATTTCCTCGACCGGTCCGCAAGGATCGCGCCGACGGGGGAGCGTCCTGGGAGTACA
>DASQJK010000127.1:0-5705 GCA_035631095.1 Thermoanaerobaculia bacterium | reverse complement strand
GACAAAGCGTCACGGATCCCGGTGCACGGCCGGACAACGCGACACAGCGACCGCTCGTTCAGCTCCTGCGAAAGACGCCGGCGGGGTCGAAGCGCGCCGCGCGCAGAGCGGGGACGAGCGTCGCCGCGAGCGAGACCGCGGCGAGAAACGCTCCGGTGGCGACGAAGACGGCGGGATCGTCCGGCCGGACGGCGAAGAGCAGCGACGAAAGACCTCGCGCTCCGATCCAGGCCAGAAGGAGGCCGGCCACGATTCCGAATCCCGCGAGCGACATCCCTTCCCGAACGACGAGCCCGAGCACATCGGCCTGCCTCGCGCCGAGCGCCATGCGGATCGCGAGCTCGCGCCGCCGCTGGGAGATCGAATAGGAAACCAGCGAGAACAACCCGACGGCCGCGAGAGTCAGCGCGATCCCGGCGAACGCCGTCGCAACCCTGGTGTAGAACCTCGGCCGCGACGTGGATTCCGCGAGCACCGCTTCGAGGCTCCGGACGCGGGAGACGGGCTGATCCGCGTCGATGCCGCGGACGAGCCCGCGGAAGGCCTTCGCGATCTGCGCCTCGGGCTGCGACGACCGCAGCACGACGGACATGCTGTCGAAGGAATGCTGCGCATATGGAACGTAGATCTCGGGGACGGCGGCGACATCGAGGCTCGTGTGCCGCAGGTCGCCGATCACGCCGATCACTTCGTAGGGAGTCCGCCTGCCGCCCGATCCGAGCAGCAGACGATTCCCGACGGCGCGTCGGACGTCCGGCCACGCGCGACGCACCATAGTCTCGTTGACGATGGCGACCTTCGGGGATGTCTCGTCGTCGGCTTCCGAAAAATCGCGCCCCGAGAGGAGCGGTATCTCCATGGCCGCGAAATATCCCGGCGTGACTCCGCGAAAGCCCGCTTCCTGGTCCGGGTCTCCGGCCGCTCCCTCGATGGCATAGCCCTCGGTCGCGTTGGCGCCCGTCAGTGGCAGGGTGGAAATCCCGCCCGCCGCGCGCACGCCGGGCAGGCGCCGCGCCCCCGCGGTGAGATCGCGGAAGAAGGCCGCGCGGCGCGGCTCGTCGGCGGAACGCGCCGGCGAGAGAACGACCTCCGCCGTCATCACGTCCCGCGGGTTGAATCCCGGAGCCACCCGGAGAAGCCGAGACAGGCTCGTGAGCAGGAGGCCGGTGCCGACGAGAAGGACGAGCGCCGTGGCGATTTCGGAGACCGTCAACAGGCGCCGCACCCGTATCTGCCGCCGCCCCGACGACGAGCCGCGGCCCGACTCGTTGAGGTCCGCGGCGACGTTCGCGCGAAGCGCCGCGCGTGCGGGTACGAGGCCGAAAACGATTCCGGTCGCGACGGAGACCGCGAGGGCGAACAGAAGGACTCCTCCGTCGATCCCGACTTCGTCCATGCGCGGAATGGATCGCGGGCCCCACGCGGCGAGGGCTCGAAGGGCGGCGCTCGCGAGCGCGAGCCCGATCGCGCCGCCCGCGGCGGAGAGCACGAAGCCTTCCGCGAGGAGCTGCCGAACGATCGCGCCCGCCGAAGCTCCCATCGCGGTGCGGATCGCCATCTCGGAGCGGCGAGAGGCCGCCCGCGCGAGCTGCAGGTTCGCGATGTTGGCGCACGCGATCGCCAGAACGAGGAGCACCGCGCCGGACAGGGCGAGAAGAGCCGGACGAACGCCCGCGACCAGCTGCTCCTTCATGCCGGTCACGCGGACGGACCAGTCGCGATTGAACACGGGATAGCGCCGCGCGAGCTCTTCCGTGATCCGTGTCATCTCGCGCTGCGCGGAAGCGGCGGTCGCGCCGGGAGCGAGCCGGCCGAAGACGTACACCCAGCGGCTCTGGCGGTTCCGTATCCTCGCCTCCGACAGGCGAAGCGGCATCCAGAGCTTCACGTCCGAGTCCGGAAATCGGAAACCACGCGGCATGACTCCGACGATCGGAAAGGCGACGCCTCCGATCTGGATCTGGCGGCCGACGACGTCGGGCTGTCCGGCGAAACGGCTCTGCCACAGCCCGTACGAGAGGATGGCAACCCGCGAGTCGGCCCGCTCCTCATCCGGGAGGAAGAGACGGCCGAGGAGCGGAGGCGTCCCGAGAGCGGCGAGGCCTCCGGGGCTGATCTGCGCTGCCTCGAGCCGTTCGGGCGCGTCGCCGCCGGTCACGTTCGCGGAGGCCGGTCCCCACGCGCCGAGCTGTGAAAACGAGCGGCTCTCCCGCCGCCAGTCGATGAAGGTCGCGATGGACACCTCGGCCCCGATCTCGTTCGGGCGGTGAAGGGCGGGAAGCGTGACGAGCCGGTCCGGCGATGCGTAGGGAAGCGGCCTCAGGATCACCGCCCGCACGACACTGAAGATCGCCGTATTCGCTGCGATCCCGAGGCCGAGGATGAGCGCCATCACGGCGGCCACTCCGGAGCCGCGTCGGATCGATCGCAAGGCGAACGGCACGTCCCGGCGTAGAAAATCCATGGAAGAGGCCTCCTCCGCAGTTGAGACGCAGCGAGCGGGGACAGGTTACGAAGCCGCCTCGCGCACGACCTTCCGCCGCCCCAGGAATCCGTCCACCGAAAAGCGATCCTCCTCGCGGGGCACAACCAGGAGGAACAGCAGCAGCGCCAGTCGAGGGATCACGTGCTCGTGGAACGGATACAGCGGCTCCTTCACGAGATGCCCGAACGTCACGACGACGAGCACGGTCCCGAGAGCGAGGAGAGCTTCCCTTACTCTCCAGCCGGCGAGGAGCAGCCCGCCCGCGATGAGCTCGACGAAGGGGATCGTGAGTCCCGCCGCCCAGAGCGACCAGGTGGGAAGAAACGTGTCGCGAAAGGGAAGAAACCATTTCTCGACGTGGCCGACGGGCGTCAGCGCGAAGACCTTGTACCAGCCCGCCATGAAGAAGATGAATCCGAGCACCAGCCGCGCGAAGAGGATCGCCCAGGAACGGTTCATTCTCCCCTCGCCTTCCAGCGCTGGACTGCCCAGGCGTGCGCTTCGTGCGTGAGCACGGCGGGGGCCTCCTCCGCGGCGAGCCAGAACAGCTCGTGGTCGGGCTCGGTCCCCGCTCCAGTCTCGCGGGAGATTACGCCGTCGAGAAAGAGGCTTCGTTTCTCGAAATACATGCGCTCCGGCTTTGCGTACGCAAACTGCACCGCGCGCTCCCTCCACGCCCCCGGATGAACCTGCAGGCCGCACTCCTCGAACGCCTCCCGCACGAGCGCGTCCTCGGCGGTCTCCCCCGCCTCGATTCCTCCCCCCGGAAGATAGATGCCCTCCGGAGTTCGCACGAGCGCGAGCCTGCCTCCACGCTCGAGAATGCCGTACGCGCTCGGCCGGACCGTGTAAGACCGCCCTTCCTCGCGCAGCCCGAAGACCGGCGCGAGGTCCCAGCCCGTCACTTCTTCGATTCGGAGGCCGAGACGGGTGCTTCGTTCCAGAAGTCGACGACGCACCGCCAGCGGCCCGCGTCATCCTTCTTCCAGACCGTCACGTAGCGCCCCGGCGACGTCACGATCTTCCCGCTCGGGTCGGGGAACGTGAACACGTTGGTGCCGGTGGTGTAACCGAAATCTCCCGAGGAGGAGACGACCGCTTCGGAGGGCTTCCAGCGGACGGAAAAGCCCGGGACTTTCATGCTGTCCGCGACGAACTTGCGGATCGCGGGCTTTCCGGCAATCGGAGCTTCGTGAGGCGGTGTGACGACCGCGTCCTCGGACCAGTAGGAGACGATGCGCTCGAGATCCGGCGAACCGGCCGCGGCGGACCACTCGCCGTCGACGCGCAGGAGATCGGAGCGCGCCGAGTCGTTCCGGGAGGGATCCGCTTTCGCATTGTCGAGCCGCGTGGCCTGCCACCCGACGGCCTGCCAGCGTCCGCCGCGCCGCGCGAAGGTACCGGTGTTCAGATACCGCGCCACCTCGGGTCCGCCGGGCTTCTGCGTCGTCATGACGAGCTGGAACGCGACCACCGCCGTGTCGCCGTACTGGTGTACCCGCACGTCTTCCGACGTATAGGCCGGCTCGGAGCTCTTCCCGGCGGCCGCCTGCCGGGATTCCTTGAGAATGTCCGCTTTCCCGATCCGCCGTCCGGCGGCGCTCGTGTAAATCAGGTCCTCGGCCCAGAAACGCTCGTGGACGGAAGCATCGCCGCGCGAGACCCCCGCCAGGAACTCGTTGAGGAGCGCAGTGAGCTCAGGCGCGGCGGGCGCCGGGGCCTCTGCCGCTGCGAAGGATCCGAACGAGAGGACCGCGGCGAGGATTGCGAGAAGGCGTTTCATGGTCTCTCCTTCTATCCGGCTGTTGCGATAGCCCGCTCGATCACATCCAGATGGTGGGATACCGGCATGGTGACTCCTCGTGTCTCTAGGTCCCCCGCAGGTTCCAGAAGGGGCCCGTGAGCCCGACTTCCGCCAGGAGAGCTTCGGTCTCCTCGAGCGTGTGGCGCCGCCAGTCCGGAGCGAGCTTGCGTCCGTACCAGCCGCGAGCGAGCCGTTCGGCCTGATCCGGGGTCATGAGCCCGCCCCTCGGGAGATCGCGCGCCTTGCGCCAGCGGTCCACGTGCTCTTCGTCCCGGAAGAGGAGCATCGTCGATCACGTGAAGCCGATGTTGTCCCACCAGCGGTGCGCGGGCACCGCGAAGTGAACGACGCCCTCGCCGCGCGCGAGCTTCGAGCCGCGCACCTCGAGGCGCATCGGTTCGCCGCAGTCTCCGCACGGGGCGTCGATGACGGCGTCCGAGCCCAGGGCGGCCGATATGCCGAGCGAGTCCCAGATACAGATCCCCCAGTAGGTCTTTCCTTCCGACGTGACGCGAAAGCCCGACGGGACGGCGCAGAACGGGTTCGCGGCCCAGATGTTTCCGTCGTTCGGCGCGAGGATGAGCACCTTTCCCGCGGCGAGTCGCTTCAGCGCGTCGCGAACCTCTTCCACGTCGCGCGCCAGAGCTTGCGCGATGGCCGGCGGCTGCGGGACCTCTCCCGTCGCGGCCGCGGTTGCGAACACGTACCGCCGCACGTCTTCGGCGAAGCCGTCCGGCGCGGAAGAGCCCGTCACCATACGCGCACGCGCGCCTCGGGCGCGAGGTAGAGCCTGCGGCCGGGCTGGATCTTGAAAGCGTCGTACCACGCGTCGACGTTGCGCGCCGTGTCCGCTCGGAACTCCCCGGGCGCGTGCCCGTCCGTCATGACCAGGCGGCGCACCGCCTCCGGCCGTTGCTTTCCGCGCCACGCCTGTCCGAAGGCGATGAAGAACCTCTGATCGCCCGTGAATCCCTCACGTGATGGACCCTGCCGGCCCCCGTTTGCGGCGCGATACCCGTCGAACGCGGCGGACACGCCCGCGACGTCCGCGATGTTCTCGGACAGCGTGAGCTTTCCGTTGACGTGCAGGCCGGGCAGCGGCTCGTAGGCGTCGTACTGCGCGGCCAGCTTCGCGGCGGCGGCGTTGAAGTGCGCGAAGTCCTCGGGCGTCCACCACATGAAGAGGCGGCCTCGCTCGTCGAACTGGCTGCCCTGGTCGTCGAAGCTGTGGCTGATCTCGTGACCGATCACCGTCCCGATGGATCCGTAGTTGTCGGAGGCTTCGGCGGTGGCGTCGAAAAACGGCGGATTCAGAATTGCGGCGGGAAAATTGAGGGCGTTCTGGAGCGGGAGGTTGACGGCGTTCACCGTCTGCGGCGTCATGGCCCACTCCTTCTTGTCGACCGGTTTCCCGAG
>DASQJK010000126.1:0-4759 GCA_035631095.1 Thermoanaerobaculia bacterium | reverse complement strand
GCTCGTGCAGCCCGTCGACGTTCTGGGTGACGAGCGTGAATTCGTCGAAGGAGCGGCTCCAGGAGGCGATCGTCTCGTGCGCGGCATTGGGCCGTGCCGCGGCGATCGCTCGTCTGCGCCAGTCGTACCACGCCCAAACGGTGATCGGGTCCCGCTCGAACGCTTCAGGAGTGGCGAGGTCCTCCGCCCGAAAGCTCCTCCACAGTCCCGCCTCGCCGCGAAAAGTCGGTATCCCGCTCGCCGCGGAAACGCCGGCCCCGGTCAGCACCGTGACCCGCCGGGCGGCTCGCAGCCGGGCCGCGGCGGCTTCGACGGATCGCTCCACCGCCAGCTCTCAGGCCGAGCTCGACCCGCAGAAACGGTTCACGATCTCGAGCAGCTTCCCCAGGGACAGCGGCTTCTCGAGGTAGGCATCGGCTTCCAGCCAGGCCGCGTGCTGTGCGCTGTCCGTCTTCGCGGACACGACGACGACGGGAATCTTCGAAAGCTCCGAGTCCTGCCGCTGCTCGTGCCGGAACTGCCATCCGTTCATGATCGGCATCATCAGGTCGAGGAGGATCACGCAGGGACGCCGCCCCGACCGCAGCTGCCCCAGCGCGTCGAGGCCATGCCGCGCGCGCGTGACGCCGAACCCTTCGTCCTCGAGTGCGCCCGAGAGCGCGGCGAGAAGCTCGGGATCATCCTCGACGACGAGAACCTCACCCATGGCTCATCGATCCTGCTCTCGACCGGCCGTCAGCGGAAGCGCGAAAGGACGCCGCGCAGCTCGTCGGGCCGGATCGGCTTCTGCAGGTGGCCGTCGGGATGGAGCGTCGTGATCGACTCGTCATATTCCTCGTAGCTCGTCATCACGACGACCGGGATTCGGCGAAGCTCGGGATCGGCGAGCTGTTCACGGCGGAACTCCCACCCCGTCATGCCCGGCATGGCGAGATCCAGCAGGATGAACGTGGGAGGGGCGCTAGCCCGCAGAAACGCAAGGGCTTCCTCGCCGTCGCGGGCCCCGTCCACCTCAAACCCCTCTCCCTCGAGAAGCTCCTGGACGCCGCGGCGGGTGCCCGGGTCGTCTTCCACCACCAGGACCCGGTTGCCGTTCTCAGCGAGGTCTCGGGCCAGACTTCCCCCCTTCACGACAACGGGAAATGCCTGCAATTCAGGCGCCCATTGTCGCGCAACCGGGCTCCTTTCCGCCGGCCGGGCAAAAAAAGAGCGGGCACGACGCCCGCTCTCGATCGCGCCGAGGCGCCCTCGCCTACTTCCTGCGCGTGTAGACGATCTCCATCATCTTGAAATTCTTACCGCCGGGGCCCGCCCCCCACATCTCGAACGTGTGATGGTCGGGGTCGGCAACCGTCACCTTCTCCTTGACGGTGGACATTTTCCCCGTCATGGGATCGGCCATCGAGCCCGTCATGGAAAACGTCTTGCCGTCGGCGTCCATCTTCCCCGAAGAGGTCATCACGCCTGTCGACATGGAGTCCATCCAAGTGCCGACGTATTTCTTCTGAACGTTGTCGTAGCCGGTGTAGCCCATGCCGGTGAAGGGTTGTCCCATGAACTCTCCCTCGAAACGCTCTTCGAGAAAGCGGCCGCCGAGAGCCATCTTCGCTTCCGACTTGCCCTTCGACTCCATGGGAGGCTTGCCGGGAGCCATCCAGCTGGTGACCTTCGCGTCCCAGGTGCCCGTGAGCGCCTCGAGCTTCTTGTGAGCGTCTCCGGGCGCGCCGGCCTTCATCATCGCGTCCATGGCCGCTTTCTCGTCCATCGGGGCGGCGGCCGCCTTCTTTCCCTTCGGCTCGTCGGCGAGAGTCAACGCCGCGGCAACGAAGAGCGCCGCCGCCAGGATTCCGGAAAACCGGATTGTCCGTCTCATCGATTCCTCCTTTGCGATTTCGGTTCTGGGCCGAAATTCTATTCGCAAAAGAGTCAGCGGCCGAAGAGGCGGCGGAAGAAGCCGGGACGGGGTGGAGGCGGCGCGCTCGAGCCCGCGCGCGGCCGGTGCTGCACGGGTCTGTGGACCATGCGGCCGTTCACGGGACAGCGCACTTCGACCACGTCCTCCTCGAGCTGCTCGGACGCGACCCGCGTCTGGTGCCAGAGACGGCACATCGGGCAGGGCCACCAGAAAAGCTTCGCCGACTCGGTAGGACCGCTTCCGCCCTGTTCCTTGAGGCTCATGGACTTTCCGGAAAAACCGCCGGGCACGCTGGAACGCCCGTCGGATTGGTGACGACTCCGTTCCCGATGATAACTCTTTGTGCACTCCGACTGCGATGGAGAACGCGGACCGCGCGAAGCAGCAGCAAAAAAAAAAGGGCGGCCGAAGCCGCCCTTTCCACCTCGCGGGGAAACTTAGAAGCGGACGCCCACCGAGACGCGGAAGGTTCTCGGCAGCTGATATCCGCCGGCCGCGATGGCCTTCCCGAATGTCGGAGAGAGGGCGTAGTTCACGCCGGCGCCGCCCGGAGCTCCCTGCACCGGGGTGTCGGTAAACGGATTGAACGCCTGGAAAGCAGCGGCCGGGTTCGACCCGGGGTTGGCGCGGTCGAGAACCGTCGTGTCGGAGTCGGTCCCGATGCGTCCGCCCGTGAACGCCTTCTCGTTGAACGCGTTCAGAAGCTCGGGCCGGACGAAGAGCTCGACGTACTTGAAGACTTTGACCGAGAGGTTCATCGCGATGTCCGTGCGGGTCACGTCGTCGGTGCGGAACGCGCCGCGGGAGCTGAAGTAGTAGGTCGTACGCGAGGGCGGAATCGCGTATCCGGGGTTCGTGACGTAGTTGCGGACGTCGATCGTCTGGTTCGCGTCGTACGCGCGCCCGGAGTCGTAGCTCTCGAGGGCCGTCAGCGTGAGGTTTCCGATCGGCGTCGTCAGGTCATAGCCGGCCCACACCTTGGCGCGGTGCCGCTGGTCGCCGGCGAGGTAGCCGAAGGAGTTCAGGCTGGCCTGCTGGAAGGCGAGGTATTCCGGGTACTGGAGGTTGGCCGTGATGGGGCCGCTGCCGGCGTTCTCGGAGTCGAAGTTGCCGGTGAGCCGTGACCACGTGTAACTGCCGCCCGTGAAAACGGGGAACGCGAAGCGATAGCTGTACTGGAACTGGACCGCGGTGTACTTGCGGTCGAACCGGTTGGAGTTCTCGATGAGCCCGAGGTCGAGCGTCTGCCCGAACTGGTTCGGCCCGACGAGACCGGTGTTGCGATCGGTCCTCAAGGCGTAGAAATCGTCCCAGTCGCGGTGGATGAAATCGATCTTCGCCACGCCCCGCGTGCCGAGAGCCGTGCCGAACCCGACCGTGAACTCCTTGACGTTCGGCGACTTCAGGCTCCCCTGGATGATCTTGGTATTGAAGCCCGGGATGCTGGCGTCGCGGGTCGGGGTGCTGTTCGTCCCACCGATGCTGTTGAACCAGGCGAACACCGCCCGAATGGCATCGTCCTGCGACAGGAGCGACGACGTGGGCGCGTTCGGATCGCAGTTGATGCACGGTCCGCGGTAGAACCAGCGGATCGAGGCGGGCTGGCCGGCAGGCGACGACGAGTCCCCGATCGAGTCGGCGAGCTGGGTGACGTACTGGGCGTAGCCGGCATTTATGACGAAGCGCCCGTCGCCCTTGATGTCGTACTGGGCCGCCAGGCGGGGGCTGAACGCGCTGTCATCCGAAACGGTGAATCCCTGGCTGTCCTTGCCGTTGTTCTTGTCGTACCGGACGCCGATGTTGAAGTTCCAGTGCTTCGAAAAGCTGATCTTGTCGTTCAGGAACACGGAGTCGGTGTTGAAGTCCGTGCCGTTCGTCAGCTGGAAGATGGGGTTCCACTGGAGGGTCGTCGAGTCGCCGGGCGTCTGGAAAACAGGGAACACCTGCGTTCCGCGGATGATCGCGCTCGTGCCCAGGATGCGGTAGTCGCTTCCGGACTGATGATTGTTCGCGAAGCGGAGGTCATGGTAGTGCTCGTAGCCAAGCCGGAAGTCGTGGCTTCCCGCCTTCGACGTCGAGAGGAAGTACGACGTCTTCGCCGCCCAGGACTGGTTGTCGCGGCGCTCCGGCGTGTCGTTGGAGAACGTCGCGCAGTGGTAGCGCGCGCTATTGCGTGAGTTGTCGATCAGCAGCGTTCCGTTGACGATGTCGGAGAAGGGGCAACCGCCGCCCTCGAAGGTGAATTTCTTCTTCGAGTACTGCGCCTCCACGAACATCTTGTCGGAGATCACGCCGTTGTAGTTCGCCGCGATGAGGCTGTTGGGAAGGTCGCGGTCGGTCGCGCTGGCGAGGTCGAGGATGTTCGTGGTGAACCGGTTGTTCGTCTCGTGATTCTTGATGTCGATATAGGAAACGATCACGTTGTGCTGGGGAGTGATCGCGCCCGTGATCTTGCCCTCGTAGCGCTTTTCATCGGTCCCGTGGGTGTAAGGGATCGGAGTCGGGTCGATGCTTCCGGACCCGGCCGTCGCGCGCGTGGTGTTGCTGTCCGTCAGCTTCGCCTGCCGGCCCGCGAGGAAGAACCAGAGGCGGTCCCGGAACACGGGCCCGCCGAGCGTCTCTTCGAAAGTCTTGTTCAGGGTGTCGACGCGGGTGTCCGCAACGGAAGGAGCTCTTCCCGCAGAACCCGTCCCGTTGTTGTAGGGGTCGTTCGCCGTCCACTTGTCGTTGGTCAACGTCGTGCGGAAAGACCCCGAGAAGAGATTGCTGCCGGACTTCGTGATCGCGTTGACGACCCCGCCGGCGAACCGCCCGTACTCGGCCGAGATGCTTCCGGTCTGGACG
>DASQJK010000125.1:0-6085 GCA_035631095.1 Thermoanaerobaculia bacterium | reverse complement strand
TCGCCGCGGAGCATCTCGAAAAGAAGCCGCGCGCGGCCGCGCGTCGAATGCTTCTCCTCGCCGGTCGCGCGCCAGCTCGGGCACATGGTCCCGCCCTCGTTGCGCCGGCACGCCCCCACGCCAACGCACCGCAGCATCGCGCGCGAAAAATCGCCGCCGTCGTCGGCGTACGCGAAGTGCGTCGACGGCCGCGCCGGCGCGTAACCGGTGCCGAGCCGCAGGTCGGAGTCGAGCGGCCGCGCGTCCACCACCTTGCCGGGGTTCATCCGGCCGCGGGGATCGAAGATCCGCTTGAACTCCCGAAAGGCGGCCGTCAACGACTCTCCGTACATCTTCGGCAGCAGCTCCGCGCGGGATTGACCGTCGCCGTGCTCGCCGGAGAGGGAACCGCCGTAGGCGACGACGAGGTCCGCGGCGTCGGTCACGAACGCGCGATAGCGGCGGATTCCCTCCGCGGACTGCAGGTCGAAGTTCGTCCTCGTGTGGACGCATGCCTGGCCGAAGTGCCCGTAGAAATGCCCGCCGAACCCGTGGCGATTCAGGAGAGCGCGCAGGTCTCGCAGATACTTTCCGAGGTCGCGCGGATGGACGGCCGAGTCCTCCCAGCCTTCCCACGTGAGCGGCTCCCCCGGCGCGTGCGACGTGGCGCCGAGCCCCGCCTCGCGGATCCGCCAGAGGCGGTGCTGGTCCGCCGCCGCCGGGAAAACGCGCGCCGAGACGGACCCGCCGCGCACGATCTCCGCGGCGAAGCGTCGCGCGGACTCTTCGGCATCGCGCGCGTCGGGCCCGCCGAGCTCGACGAGGAGCCATCCGCGCCCTTCGGGAAGGAGGGCGAGGCTGTCGGGGTAGAGGCCCGCGCGGCGCTCCGCCTCGACCAGGCCCGCGTCGAATCCTTCGAGGCCGATGGGACCGAATCCAAGCACGAAGGGGACGCGGTCCGCGGCGGCGTAGATGTCCTCGAAGCCGACGGCGACCACGCAGCGGCCGGGAGGGCTCTCGACCAGCTTGACCGTGGCTTCGAGGAGATAAACGCACGTGCCTTCCGAGCCGACGAGCGCGCGCGCGAGGTCGAAGCCGTTCTCCGGGAGAAGCGCGGGCAGGTTGTATCCCGACACGCGCCGCGGAATATCCGGGAACCTCCGCCGGATTTCTTCCGCGTGTCTGCCGGCGAGCGCCGCGAGGCCCCTGTAGATGTCCGCTCGAGGTCCGGGTTCCGCAAGGATTCGCGCGAGGACGTCCGGCGGCGTCCGTTCCGCGGTAAACCGGACACCCTCCGCCGTGATCACGTCCAGAGCCAGCACGTTGTCTTCGGTTTTTCCGGCCATCACCGAGTGGACGCCGCACGAGTTGTTGCCGATCATTCCGCCGAGCGTGCAGACGCGGTGAGTCGCGGGATCGGGACCGAACGTCAGGTGATGCGCCTCCGCGCGGCGGCGGAGCTCGTCCAGCACGACTCCCGGCTCGACGCGAGCGAGCCGGCGCGCGGGATCGATCTCGAGGACTCTCGAAAGATGTCGCGAGCAGTCGATGACCACCGCGACGTTGCAGCTCTGGCCGGCGAGGCTCGTGCCGGCGCCGCGCGGGAGCACCGGCGCTCCGTGCGCGCGGCAGACCTCGAGCGCCTCGAGCGCGTCCGCTGTGTCACAAGGGAACACCACGCCGATCGGCACCTGGCGGTAGTTGGACGAGTCGGTTGCGTACAGAGCGCGCGTTCCGTCATCGAAGCGAACTTCGCCGCGGAGCGATCGGCGCAAATCCTGCTCCAGAGAGGCGGACGAATGGCCGGTTGTGTGTCGGTTCGTTCCGTTTTCGGTGCGCATGCGTATGTCAGTAACCAAAAGGGCATCGTAGCCGTATCTCTATGAGCCTGGGATCCAGCAACCCCCGCAGTGAGGAGAGCCGCCGAATGGAACTTCGCGCCTCAGGGCCCGCTTCGAGTCCCACGCGGGTCCTGATCGTCGAAGACGACTCCGGCATGCGCGCCGCCTTCCGTTCCCTGATCGAGTCCGAGCCCGACATGGAAGTCGTGGGCGAGATCGCGTCGGGGACCGAGGCGATCGAAGCGGTGCGGCGCCTCGCGCCTGACCTCGTCCTCCTCGACGTCGAGCTTCCGGACTTGAACGGCATCGAGTTGATGCGGCGCATCGGGCCCGACCGTGTCCCGGCCGTGATTTTCGTGACGGGACACGAAGAGTACGCGGCGGAGGCTTTCCAGGTGAACGCCTTCGACTACATCGTAAAACCCTTCACAGACCAGCGATTTCGCGCGACTCTCGACCGCGTGCGGCGCCACTTGAGGCGCGACAACTTCCAGGACCTTTCCGAACGCTTGTCCGCGCTGCTCGCGGAAGTGCGCGGAAAGGGCAATTACCCGCAGAGGCTCTGGATCCGCTCACGCGGCCAGGTCCACGTCCTGAACGTCGACGAGATCGAATGGGTGGAGGCGGACGCCAAGTATTCCTGCGTGCACCTGCGCGGAGGAGAGACGCATCGCCTGCGCGAGCCCATCAGCCGTGTCGAGGCGCGGCTCGATCCCTCCCGCTTCGCGCGGATCCATCGGTCCGCGATCGTCAACCTCGACCGGGTCGTCGAGGTTCTCTCCGGGGGCGGATCTCAGACGGTGGTGTTGAAGGACGGCACGCGCGTTCCGATGAGCCGCTCCCAGAAGCTGCGCGTCTTCGAGCTCGCCGGCGAAGAAGCCTGACGCTTTCGTCGCGAGCCTCCGCCCGAGGTCTCCGCGCAATTCAAAAATTTGACCCATCGTTCATGAATTTGTAGGCGGCGACCTTACCGGAATTCGTTCGCGGCATTTCGTGCCGCTCCCTCCGATTTTCGTGCCGGACTCCCGACCATCCGTGCCGCTCGCGCCACCGAGGCGCCGTGGCACCTGCGTTGCTCTTTGGCTGGCGAGTATGAAGAAGGAGGTGCGTCACCGAGACCCTGGTTGAACCGGTCCTGCCCCGGAAGAGGGGGACCATCCGCGGCTTCGATTGATTTTTTTAACTGGAGATATGAGGCACAAGATGAAAAAACTTATCGGTCTTGCGGTCGTACTGACCGCGATCGCGCTGCTCGTTCCGGGAAGCGCGTTCGCTCAGACGACCGGCACAATCGAAGGGACGGTCACCGACCAGAACGGTGGCGCGCTTCCCGGCGTCACGGTGGAGGCGTCGAGCCCGCGCCTTCAGGGAAACCGGACGACCACGACGGACGGGCAGGGCCACTACCGTTTCGTCAGCCTTCCGCCCGGCACCTACACGGTGACGGCGAACCTTTCGGGGTTCGGCAACGTGCAGAAGACGGCGAACGTCGCGCTCGACGCGACGGCCACCGCCAACATGCAGCTGTCTCTCGCGGCGAAGGAAGCCGTCACGGTCACCGGCGAAGCGCCGATCGTGGACACGACGTCGACCACGACGGGCAGCAACTACACGGCGAAAGTGATCGAGAAGCTCCCCGTCGGACGGAACTACGCGTCGATCGTCCTCTCTCAACCCGGCGTGCAGACCGACGTCGGTGAGACACAGGGCCGCTCGCTCGCGATCTCGGTGTACGGCTCGACTTCTTCGGAGAACCTCTTCCTGATCGACGGCGTCAACACGACGAACGTCATCAAGGGCTTCCAGGGCAAGAACATCAACACCGAGTTCATCCAGGAAGTCGAAGTGAAGACGGGCGGCTACCAGGCCGAGTACGGCCGCAACACAGGCGGCGTGGTCAACGTGATCACGAAGTCCGGCGGCAACGAGTTCCACGGCGACGTGTTCGGGTACTTCAACAACACCTCCACGCGCGCGAAGCAGGAGTTCAATACGACCCCGAACTTCGCGGAGCGGGGCGACGCGGATTACCGGCAGGTGGGCGGTCTTCTTCCCAAGGACACCCGCAAGGAAGGCGGCGCCGACCTCGGCGGATTCTTCGTGAAGGACCACATCTGGTTCTTCGGCGCGTATGACCGCGTCAACATCGACCGCAACATCGAGCCGCTCCTCGGGCCCCGCGCCAACGAGGAGTTCCCCGTCAACTTCACCCAGAACCTCTACTCCGGAAAGCTGACCTTCAACGTTCTCCAGGGCACCACGATCGTCGGCACGCTGTTCGCCGATCCTCAGTCCCAGGAGGGCGCCCTCGTTCTTCCGCGCAGCTTCATCCCGACGACCTACAACGGCCGGCGCGACACGGGCGGCACGGACTACGCGGGACGGTTGAACCAGCTGTTCGGGTCCATCGGCATCCTGACCTTGCAGTACAGCCATCACGAAGAGCGGTTCCTGACGAAGCCGTCGGGTCTCGACCTTTCGGCGCAGCAGGACTTCACTCCGACTCTCGTGGGCGGGGCGCGCCAGGACACGGGCGGGTTCGGCAGCGTCTTCGGGCCCACGCTCAACAACCGGTCCGAGCGTAAGGACTACGGCGGGTCGTTCACCGCTTACTTCCTGAACCAGGAAGTGAAGGTCGGCGGCGACTACCAGAAGGACCTCACGTCAGGATCGACGTTCTACACGGGCGGCAGCCGCCTGCGCGTCCGTCCCTGCACCCAGATCGGATCGAGCGTCTGCGACCTGGCGGCCGCGCCGTTCTACACGACCCCGCAGGGCACCCGCGTGCAGGTCTTCTACGAGCACGACTACTTCACGGCGAGCGGCACGGATCTCAATCCGCTTCCGGCGGCGCCGTTCGCTACCCCGACGAACCGCACCGGCGCCTTCGTTCAGGACCAGTGGCGGATCTTCCCGACCCTGACCGTCAACGCGGGCGTCCGGTACGACCGCGAAGTCGTTCGCAAGGGAAACAACGAGGTCGCGATCGACCTCAAGGATCAGTGGGCTCCCCGTTTCGGATTCGTGTGGGACTTCCTCGGAGACGGGACGTCGAAGCTGTACGGTTCGGCCGGCCGCTTCTTCTACGCGCTCCCGACCGACCTGAACGTGCGCGTCTTCACGGCGAATACCCAGGTCGCGACCTACAACTACAGCCCGACGGACATCACGACGCAGCTCAGCAACGCGCCCCGCGCCCGTTTCATCCAGGTCGGCTCCTTCGCGGGCGAGCCCGTGGATCCCGGCATCAAAGCCGCCTACCAGGACGAGCTGACCCTCGGCATCGAGAAGGCTCTCGATCCGACGTTCTCCGTCGGCCTGAAGGGAACCTATCGGACCCTCGGGCGGACCGTGGAAGATCGGTGCGACCTCGATCCCAACAGCGAGCTCACGCAGTTCAACTCGTGCGCGATCTTCAATCCGGGCGGCAACGGTCCGGCAGCGCGCGGGCTTCTTCCCGGCGCGAACGGCTCCGAGAACCCGACCGATCCGACCGCCGGAGAGGGTGGTCTCCCGGGCGTGGCCGTCGGCGAAGCCCGCCGGATCTTCCGGGGCATCGAGTTCACCGCTCGCAAGCAGTTCTCGCAGACCCTCTGGGCGCAGGCGTCCTATCTCTATTCGAGCCTGCGCGGCAACTACTCCGGCGCCATCCGTGAGGCCTCCGGCCAGACGGACCCCGGAATCAACGCGGACTACGACTACAACCAGTTCACGATCAACTCCTACGGCAGGCTCGAGCTCGACCGGCCGCATCAGTTCCGCCTCGACGCGGTTTACACCGCGCCGTTCGGGCTCTCGGTCGGTCTGCAGGGCTACGTCCGCAGCGGAGTTCCGACGTCGCGCCTCGGCTACTTCAACTCGTCGTATCCGGACCTTCTGTATCTCGACACCCGCGGAACGAGCGGCCGCCTCCCGACCGACTACGAAGCGAACCTCTCGTTCGCGTACAACGTAAAGGTCGGATTCGTGACCATCACTCCGCAGGTTTACGTCTTCAACATCTTCAACCGCCAGACGGTCACGAACACCGACCAGGCGTTCAACCCGAACGGCTCCTTCGTGACGAACCCGCACAGCCCCTTCTACGGGCAGGCGGGCGTCGAGCCGGGAACGGTCGGACCGACGGGCCAACTGTGCAATCAGTCGACCCCCTGCTCGGACAATCCGGACTACCGCAAGGCGACCGGCCTGACGTCGACGGACATCGGCAAGACCGATCCGCGGGCCATTCGTTTCGCGCTCAAGATCACCTTCTGATCCAGCGC
>DASQJK010000124.1:0-3110 GCA_035631095.1 Thermoanaerobaculia bacterium | reverse complement strand
CTTTCGGCGCGCCGACGACGACCGGATTCCTGCGTCTGGCGCTCGGCGAGGGCTGGCGACTCGGGCCGCGCACCTTCGTGCTCGGGACCCTGTCCTACCGGACGCGGTACGACGGGCACTTCGAGAACGAGATCTTCTCCGGCAACGGGTTCTTCGTCCACGAATTCAATAGCACCCTGCCCCGGCAGACGTTCGTTTCCCGCATCACTTTCGACCGGGGGTGGAACCTGGATCGGGACGTTCAGTTCTTTGCGGACGGCGACAATGGGCTGCGCGGCTATCGGCTCTACGCCTTCGAAGGCAACAAGCGCGTGGTCTGGAACGCGGAGCAGCGCGTCTTCCTCGGCCGCGAAATCCTGCAGCTCTTCTCGCTCGGCGCAGCCGCCTTCTTCGACACGGGAGCCGCCACGCCGGAAGAACAGCCGTTCCGGATCAGAGACTTCAAGACGGACGTCGGGGTCGGCCTGCGCGTCGGGATCACTCGCGCGGCGACGAACAGCATCCTCCGGATCGACGTGGCGTACGCGCTGAATCGGGACGCGAAGGGCCGGCGCGGGCTGCTCGTGTCGTTCTCGAGCGGCCAGGGGTTCTGAGTCAGGTTCGCAGCCGCATCAGGAGCCACGTCGCGGCCGTGAGGGCAAGGATGTTCGGCGACCACGCGGCCAGAAGGGGAGAGAGGGCTCCGGCTTCTCCGACTTTCGTGAAGAATGCGCCCGCGATCAGGAACACGATTCCGAGAGCGAGCCCCACGCCGATTCCGGCGAGCGTGCCCCGCTTTCCGATTCGGAACGCGAAGGGGATCGCGAGCAGCGCCATGAGCGGTATGAGCAGGGGAGTCGAAAGCTTCGCCTGAAGCGCGGTCTCCAGGTCCCCGGTCGGGTATCCGCTCGCCCGGAGCCGGCGCGCCGAGCGCTGGAGCTCGCGAAACCGCATCTCCTCCGCGCCCCGGTATTGGCGCGTGAAGGAGGTCGGCGGATCTCCCGCGAGGCGCTCTTCGAGAAACGTCCGGTAGCTTGCTTCCGCCACGCCGCCGAACGTGCGCGTCCATCCCTGCCGGAAGATCCACTCCGAGCCGTTCCAACTGGCCTGGCGGGCGGCATCCCGCCGGACGAGGTCGAAGGCGCCGTCGAATTCGAAGACGGAAGGGGAGGCCAGGACTCCGCGGTCGCGCTCGATCGCCTCCTGGTGCCAGATCCTGCGGCCGGGGCCGTAGTGCCAGCGCTGCTCGGCGGGGGTCGCAAGACCCCAGTCGGCGGGCCGGCCGTAGATCAGGTTTTTGAAGCGCGCCTGCTCGCGCTGAGCGAGCGGGAGCACGTATTCGCCGGCGGTGAACGCGACCACCGCGGCGACGATCGCCGCCGCGACGATGGGAGCTCCGAGCCGGTAGAGCGAGACGCCGTTCGCCTTGAAGGCGGTGTCCTCGTTGTTCTTCGACAGGATTCCGAGCGAGATCAGCGTCGCGATCAGGATGGCGAACGGAGCGACCTGGAGGGAGATCGTCATCAGGAAGTTCCGGTAGTAGCCGATCACGACGTCGGAGGCCGGATGGTTTTTCGCGATCTTGTCGATGTGCTCGGCGTAATCGACGATCACCGCAAGGAAGAGGACGGAAGCGAGAACGAGCCCCAGGACGGCGAGGAAACGGGCGAGCACGTACCGGTCGAGGATCGTGGGAAAGCGCAGCAGGCCCGTCCAGATCGTCTGGCGCTCCGCCGCGGGAACCTCCGCTGCGAGAGACGCCCCCGCGCCCGCGCGGCGGCGCGCTAGGGCTCCCTTCAGGCGCGCGATCGGGCGAGTCCTCGAGCGTTCCCGTCCTCCCCGCGCCATGGCGATCCCGCCGAGAACGAGGAGCACGGCGTTCGGGAGCCAGATGGCGATGCCGGGCGGAAGGCGCCCCTCCTGCGCCCACGTCTCGCCGCTCGAGAGGAGCACGTAGTAGAGGACGATGATCGCGAGCGACAGGGCGAAACCGCTTCCTTTTCCGCCGCGCCGCGAGGTCTCCGCGAGGGGGATCCCGATCACCGCGAACGTCAGGCAGGCGAACGGAATCGAGAGCTTCTTGTGGATCTCCACCCACGCCAGCCGGTAGTCCTCCGCGGATTTTCCGCGGACGCGCGCGGCGGTGGCGAAGAGCTCCCGCAACGACTGCGCCCGCAGGCCCTTCTGGTAGGAGACCTGCCCGGCCGGATTGCCGACGTCCCCGGCGATCAGGATCCGCTGCGTCTGGTTACGGTTGGTGCGGTATCGAGAGGGGTCCGAAGGGTCGTAGTCGTGGAGCACCGAGCTCGTGAGGTCGAGCCAGAGGTTGTCTCCCTCGAGAGAGAGGGCGCCCCGGCGGGCGACGATGACCTGGTCCTTGTGCTCGTCATCCTCGCCCAGCTTCAGGAACACGCCCTCGAGCGACCGCCCGTCGGCGCCGGTCCGGTCGAAGAAGAGGGTCATCCCGCTGCGAACCTCCCGGAAGGTGCGCGGATGGACGACGTTGACGACCGAGGTCGCGGCGACCCGAGCCATCTCCCGGGTCAGAGTGTCGTTCGCCCGCGGTAGAACCACGTTGTAGAGGTAGAAGACGAGCCCCGCGAGAAGGGCGGCGGCGACGAGCGCCGGCCGGGAGATCGCGCCCTGGCCGACCCCGCAGGCCCGCATGGCGATGACCTCGGAGTCGGCCGACAGCCGCCCGATGCCGATGAGAACCCCCAGGAGAAAGGCCATCGGGATGGTCAGGACGACGATCCAGGGCAGCGACAGGACGACGAGCCAGACCACCTTGCCAAGGGTCGCGCTGCGCCGAACGAAGAAGTCCGCGAGGAAGTAGATCGTCCGGACGAGGAGGATGAAGGTGTAGGCCAGGAACCCGAGCAGAAACGGCGGCCAGATCTCGCGGAGGACCGAGCGGGAGATGAGGCGCACGGGAAGAAGGTAACAGGCCGGAACATCGCCCCGATAGGGACTTTACATAATATATCTTATCGGACGCTACACCTGAAGGGAGGAACAGCGAGCCTGGAAGAAAAGGGCGCGGCCGAGCGCGCGGCGGCTGCACAGAGAGCTGCTCACGCGCGGGCGCCACCCGCCCTTGTCATCCTGAGGAGCGCAGCGACGAAGGACCT
>DASQJK010000123.1:0-6149 GCA_035631095.1 Thermoanaerobaculia bacterium | reverse complement strand
GCACGACGGGGCCTTCGAGCACGCGCACGGCCGAAAAATCCGCCTCCTCGCCCTGCTGCGCGTAAAGCGAATCGAACCGGACACGCGTGCCGCCACCGACGTGGAGGATGTTTCCGTCCGCGAGGCCGACCTCGGCGCGTCCCGCTTCGGCCACGATCATCTCGTCGCCCGCGGAAATGGGCATGTTGCGGCGCGCGTCGACGCGGCCGTTCCAGCGCGAGACGACCGTCACGTCACCCACCAGCCCGCGGACGTAGGAGTAACCGCTCCGGCGGGAGTCCTGGTCACGTTCTTCCTGCGCGCGCGCGTTCGGCGCAGCGAAGCAGACCAGGGCAGCGGCGGCCATCAGGGCGAAAAGGCGGGTGCGGACCATCCGGGATCTCATCGTGTTCCTCCGACAGCCTACGGAAGGAGCGATCCCTGTGCCAGAGCGTCTCCTTGCGGAGCAGCTCATGATGTGCTCAGAATGAAAGACTTATGAGCCCCGACGCGAGACGACTCCCGGCGCCGGTGTCCATTGCCGGAGACAGGCGCGGAGTCCCGGAGGACACCTGCGCGGCGCGTCCGGGCCACGCATGATCCGCGACCTCGTCCGCTGGGGAGACCCCCGGCTGCTCGCCGAGAACGCCGAAGCGGACCCCGGGTCCGCCGGGTTCCGGCAACTCCTCGAGGACATGGTCGCGACGTGTCATGCCGCGCCGGGAATCGGGCTCGCGGCGCCGCAGATCGGCGTGAACGTCCGGGTCGCGGTGATCGACCTCTCGGTCGGCTCCCGTCCCGACGGGGTCGTCGTCCTCGTCAACCCCATCGTCGTCCACACGGACGGCGAGCAGAAGGAAGAGGAGGGATGCCTCTCGATTCCCGACGTCACCGAACGCGTCGTGAGGCCGGCGCGGGTGCGGGTACTCGCCGCGGACGAAACGGGCGCCGTCCGGGAGATCGTCGGCGAGGGGCTTCTGGCGCGAGCGCTCGTCCATGAGACGGATCACCTGAACGGGGTCCTGTTCGTCGACCGCCTGCGCGGGTTGAAGAGAGAGCTCACCTGGAAGAAGATCGCCCGCCGCAAAGAGAAGGGACTCTGGTGAAACTTTTCAACACGCTGGGCCGCCAGGTCGAGGAGCTCCGTCCGCTCGAGCCCGGCCACGTGCGGATGTACACGTGCGGCCCCACGATCTACAACGTCGCCCACATCGGGAACCTTCGGACGTTTCTCTTCGAGGACGTGCTGCGCCGGTCGCTGAAGCTCGCCGGACTTCGAGTGACGCAGATCATGAATCTCACAGACGTGGACGACAAGACCATCCGCGGCGCCGCCGAGGAGGGGCTTTCTCTCGGAGACTTCACGGAGAAGTACGCCCTCGAGTTCTTCCGCGACCTGAAGACCCTGGGGGTCGAGCCCGCCGAGGAGTACCCGCGCGCCACGGCGCACGTCCCGGAGATGATTGCGCTGATCGAGAAGCTTTCCGAGCGGGGCCACACCTACGAGTCCGACGGCACGGTCTGGTTCCGCATCGCGACCTTTCCCGCATACGGAAGGCTCTCGCAGATCGACCTGACGCAGATGCGCCGGGGCGACCGCGTCGCCGACGACGAGTACGAGAAGGACGACGTGAAGGACTTCGCGTTGTGGAAGGCCGCGAAGCCGGGCGAGCCCGCCTGGGAGTCACCGTGGGGCTCGGGCCGGCCGGGATGGCACATCGAGTGCTCGGCGATGTCGATGAAGTATCTCGGGACTCACTTCGACATCCACACGGGCGCCGTCGACAACATCTTTCCGCACCACGAAAACGAGATCGCGCAGAGCGAAGCGGCGACCGGAGAAAAATTCGTCGACCTCTGGGTCCACGCCGAGCACCTGATCGTCGACGGCGAGAAGATGTCGAAGTCGAAGGGCAACACGTACAAGCTCGCCGACGTGCTCGAGCGCCGGAACGACCCGGCGGCCGTCCGTTACCTTCTCCTTTCCGTCCCGTACCGCAAGAAGCTGAACTTCACCTGGGAGGGCTTGACCGGCGCCGCGACCGCCGTCGAACGGATCCGCTCCGCGGCGACGCGCCTGGGCGAAGCCGCGGCCGTCGCGGGCGCGAAGCCGGGCTCCTTCGACGGCGCCGCGCGGTCGGATGCGTTCCTGTCGAACTTCCGAGCGGCGCTGGAAGACGACCTGAACACTCCGGAGGCGCTCGGCGCGCTCTTCCCGTTTCTGCGCGAGGCCAACGCGGCGCTCGACGAGGGGGCGCTGGACGCGAAAGGGGCTGCCGCGGCGCTCGCCGCGATCGAGTCGGCCGACCGTGTCCTCGGTGTGCTGCCCGCCCGTCCCGAGGTGCTGCCGGCCGAGATCGAGGCCCAGATCGAGGCCCGCAACGACGCGCGCAAACGCCGCGACTTCGCGGAGGCCGACCGGATCCGAGCGGCGCTCTCGGCGAGGGGCATCGTCCTCGAGGACGGGCCGAAGGGGACGAGGTGGAAACGGGGGTAGCTCTCAGCTGACAGCTGACAGCTGACAGCCTCCTTTCCCTTGACACCCCCGGACAGGGCCGAATACCCTGAGCCGCGTGAATCTCTCTTCTCTCCGTAGCTGGTGGCGTCCCGCAAAGAGGCGGTAGGGCGATTTCCGCCCTGCCGAGTCGATCGGCGGGGGCAGAGCAAAACGGATTCTCGAAACCCCCGGCCGAAGAGGTCCGGGGGTTTTTCGTTTTGAGCGATCGCGGTCTCGATTTGCCGGCCCACGTGGCGTCTCTCGCTCCGCGCGAGCTCGCGGACGCGCGCCGGCTCGCGCGCCTGGTCCCGGCCGGCGCGGGCGCCATCGAGTACAGGCTCGATCTCGCGACGGAAAAGATTCCGGCATCCGCGCTTCTGGCGCTCGACCCGAGACCGGTGCTCGTCACGTGGAGGTCTTCGCGCGAGGGCGGAAGCTTCACGGGCTCCGCCGAGGAGTACCGCACGCTCGTCGCGCAGAGCTACGACGCGGGCGCCTTCGTCGACGTCGAGCACGCGTCGGGGCTTCTTTCGGAACGGGACTTTCTCCCCGATCGCCGGCGGGTCGTCTCGAGCGCGCACTTCCCGTTCGGGCTCCCGCCGGACGCCGCCGAGCTCGTCGAAGCGATGTCCGCATCGGGCGTCCTGGCCGCCAAGCTCGTGGCAGGCGCAGCCGACCTCGCCTCGTCGCTCCAGGTCGCCGCGCTGCAGGCCGTCGGACGCCTCGGCGCCGCCGCCGTTTTCCCCATGGGGCCCGCGAGCGCGCCCGGACGAGTTCTCTCCGCGCACTTGGGGTCCGCCCTCGTGTTCGGGTCGGTAGAAATCTCGACCGCGCGGGGGCAGCTCGCGCTCGCCGACCTGCTGGAGGTGTACGGCACGAGCCGGCCGCGGCGGCCGGAGGCGCTGTTCGGCATCGTGGCGGCTGATCCGGCCGCGAGCCTCTCGCCAAGGGTCCACAACGCGCTCTTCCGGTCCCGGGACCTGCCGTGGCTGTACCTGCCGCTGCCGGTCGCCGACTTCGACCGCGAGCGACCGCACGAGCTCGACGGTCTTCCGGCGCCCTTCCACGGATTCTCGGTCACCCGTCCGTGGAAGGAAGCGGCCGCCGGCGCCGGCATTCCGTCGGAGGACGTGCGCGCCTGCGGCGCGGCCAATACCCTTCGCTTCTCGCGCTCGCGGTGGCGCGCAGAGAACACGGACGTCGACGGCATCTTCGATCCTCTCGCCGACCACGACACCGGGGAGGGACGCTCCGCGGTCGTCCTCGGAGCGGGCGGCACGGCTCGCGCGGCGATCGTCGCCGCAAAGAAAATCGGGTACGAGGTCGCCGTTTCGAGCCGCCGGGACGACGCGGCCGACGCGCTCGGGGCGGAGATGAAGATCGACTCGGTCGCGTGGTCGGACCTTCCCGCCACCGAGGCGGACCTCTACGTGAATGCGACGCCGGTCGGCTCCTCGGATGAGGACCCTTCCGCAATTCCGGAGCGTGTGCTCGACGGCCGGCCGCTCGTGTTCGACTGCGTTTACAGGCAGAGCGGCGATACGCCGACCATAGCCGCCGCGCGGCGCTTCCGCTGTCCCTTCGTGACCGGCATGACGATGTTCGCCGCGCAGGCGGTGCGGCAGGCGCGGCTCTTCGGGATCGAAGACGCCCGGCTGGCTGAAATCGAGGCTCTTCTCCCCGGGGCGGCGGCGTGATCTCTCGAGACGACGAGCTCGCCGCCTTCGCCCGGCTCGCGGCCATGGGCCGGCCCGCGCCGGTCGCCCGCGTGTTTCCCGCGGACTCGCTCACGCCCGTAATGCTCTTCCGCCGGATGCGCGCCTCCGGCGCGGAATGCTTTCTTTTCGAGAGCGTCGAAGGGGGAGAGGCGATCGCGCGGTACACCTTCCTCGGCTGCGGACCCACGGCGCGGCTCACCGCCGTCGGTGATGCTGTGGAGATCGAGGACGCCTCCGGACAGCGCCGGCCCGCCGGCCCGCTCCTCCGCGAGCTCGAGCGTCTCGCGGTGCGCGAGGGATTCGCGAGAGATCCCGCCCTTCCGCCGCTCTCCTCCGGCGCCGTCGGCTTTCTCGGCTACGACGCGGTGCGGGCATTCGAACGGATCCCGGACCGCCATCCGCGAAAGGGCGGCATACCGGACGCCCTCTTCCTCCGCTTCGAATCGATCGCCGCGTTCGACCACGCGCGGCAGTCCCTGCTGCTCCTGACCGACGTGGACCCGTCCGCGGGCAAGGCGGCGGCCGCCGAGGCCGCCGGGCGCCTCGACTCTCTCGAGCGTCTCGTGACCGCGGACGATCCCGGCCCGTCTGGCGCCGTACGACCGGGCGTCGCGTGGGCGCCGGCGGCGGAATCCAGGCGCGAAGATTTCCTCGCTTCGGTGGCGGCGGCGCAGGAGGCGATCCGCGAAGGCGAGATCTACCAGGTCGTGCTGTCGCAGCGGTGGTCGGGAGAGCTCGACGTGGATCCGTTCGAGGCGTACCGCGCGCTTCGGATGCTGAACCCCTCGCCGTACATGTTCTACCTGGAGACGCGGGAGGCGGTGGTGTTCGGGGCTTCGCCGGAGATGCTCGTGCGCTCCCGGGCCGGAAGAGTCGAGACGAGGCCGATCGCGGGCACGGCTCCGCGAGGAGCGACGCCCCAGGACGACGGTAAGCTCGCCGAGGCGCTGCTGGCGGACCCGAAGGAGCGAGCGGAGCACGTGATGCTCGTCGACCTCTCGCGCAACGACCTCGGTCGCGTGTCGCAGATCGGGTCCGTCAAAGTGCCCAGGTACGCGTCCGTCGAAAAGTATTCGCACGTGCAGCACATCGTCTCGGAGGTCGAGGGCCGGCTCGCCGGGGGACGCACCGCTGCGGACGCTCTCGAGGCGTGCTTTCCCGCGGGCACGCTCACGGGCGCACCGAAGATCCGAGCCATGGAGTTGATCGACGAGCTCGAGCCCGTTCGCCGGGGCGTGTACGGGGGAGCGGTGGGTTACCTCGACGCCGCCGGCGACCTCGACGTCGCGATCGCGATCCGCACGGCGGTGGTCGAAGGATCGGTCTGCCGGATCCAGGCCGGCGCCGGCATCGTCGCAGACTCCGTCGCGGAACTCGAGCACCGCGAATGCGAGGACAAGGCGGCCGCGCTCTTTCGCGCCATCGAGCTCGCGCGCGAATGGGCCGTCGCCCGGAGCGCGCCCTCGAGCGCCGTCGAGCCGGTGTCCCGATGATCCTCATCGTCGACAACTACGACTCGTTCACGTACAACCTCGTGCAGGCGGTCGGCGAAATAGACCCCGAAGTCGTCGTCGTCCGCAACGATCGCTTCGACCCCGAAGAGGCCCTCGCCGGGGGGCCCGACGCGGTGATCGTCTCGCCCGGACCCGGACGCCCGGAAAATGCGGGCAACACGATGCCCATGATCCTGGAAGCGGAACGTCGCGGGGTCCCGCTCCTCGGAGTCTGTCTCGGCCACCAGGCGATCGGGGCGTGTCACGGAGCGATCGTCGAGCGCGCGCCGAGCCCGCGCCACGGGAAAAGCTCTTCCGTCCGCCACGACGGTTCAGGTCTCTTCGAGGGGATCGAAGAGCCGTTCGAAGCGGCGCGATACCATTCCCTCGTTGTCCGCGAAGACACCCTTCCACCGGAAATCGCCGTCACCGCGCGCAGCGACGACGGGCTCGTAATGGCGC
>DASQJK010000122.1:0-7929 GCA_035631095.1 Thermoanaerobaculia bacterium | reverse complement strand
GCAGGACGCCGCGGCATCGGCGTCGTTCTGGGCACCGGCGGAGGGCCCATCGAGTTCTCCGAGCGGATGTACCACCTCTATTACACGAACCAGGTGAAAAAAGCGTCCGTCTATTCGATCCCGTCCGGCACGATCGGCACGCTTTCTTCCGAGCTCTCGATGCACTTCGGACTGCGCGGGCCATCGCACGTCGTTTCGACCGGTTGCGCCTCGTCGACGGACGCCATCGGCCACGCATTCAGGTCGATCAAGTTCGGCGCGGGAGACGTCCTGCTAGCGGGAGGCGTCGACGCGACCGTGGTCCGCGGGATCATGGAGGGCTTCGCGATGATGCGGATCGTCTCCACGGCGCGAGAATCGGATCCCGTGCGCGCGTCGCGTCCCTTTTCCGCCGACCGAGACGGGTTCGTGCTCGGCGAAGGCTCCTGGATGTTCGTCCTCGAGGAGCGCGAGCGCGCTCTCGCCCGCGGCGCCAGGGTCTACGGCGAGATCCGCGGTTACGGCGCCACGTGCGACGCGCACCACCGCGTTCGGCTGGACGAGACCGGTGAGGAGCCGGCGCGCGCGATGGCGCTCGCGATGGAAGAAGCCGGGCTTCCGCCGGAGGCGATCGAGTACGTCGCGTACCACGGGACGTCCACG
Source organism: Thermoanaerobaculia bacterium (assembly GCA_035631095.1). Lineage (GTDB taxonomy): Bacteria > Acidobacteriota > Thermoanaerobaculia > UBA5066 > Gp7-AA6 > JALYUA01. Next base: position 7,287 of record DASQJK010000122.1, on the reverse strand, counting down.
GAGCTGAACGACCGCGTCGAGACCCGAGCCGTCCGGCTCGCCTTCGGAAAGTCGGCCGAGCGGCTGCCCGGTTCCTCGATCAAGTCGATGATCGGGCATCCGCAGGGCGCGTGCGGCGCCGCCGGCGTCGCCGCGACGCTCCTCGGCATGCGGGACGGCTTCCTGCCCCCGACCATCAACCTCGACAAGCCCGACCCGCTCTGCGACCTCGACTACGTCCCTCGAGAGGCGCGAGCCGCGTCCTTCGAGCACGCCCTCTGCAACTGCATCGGGTTCGGATCGAAGAACAGTGCGCTCGTCGTCACCGGAGGAACCCGGTGACGAAGCGCCGCGCGCCAGCTCGTGCCTAGCGCCTGGCGCGTTCGGTAATGAGCCTCCTCATCCCGGAGCGCCGCCCCTCCCACGAGATCCTCGACGACGAGAAGCTCCCGCCCGAAGAGATGGCGCGCTCGCTGCGGGACCTCGAGCTCGTGCAGCGCGCGTGGGGAGGAGCCCGCGCCCTCGCCCACTGGCTCGTGCCGCGCATGGCCCGCGGAGACCGGCCGGTTCTCGTCGACGTGGGAGCCGGATCCGGAGCGGTGACGCGCGAGCTCGGCAGGCGCCTCGCCGCGGCGGGACTCTCCGCGCGCACCATCGCCGTCGACCTGCAGTGGCGGCACCTCGCCGCGGGCCGGACGCGCGCCGCCGGAGTGCTCTCGGCGGCCGCCGACGCATTCTCTCTTCCGTTCGCCGACGGCGGGGTCGACTGGGCCGTCTCGACACTCGTGTTCCACCACTTCTCTCCCGCCGAGAACCGCGCCTTCCTCCGGGAGCTTTCCCGCGTTTCGAGACGCGGTTTTCTCGTCCTCGACCTGCGGCGGCACCGGGTTCCCTGGATCGTGGTGTCGCTCGCCGGCCGCATGCTCTTCGAGACGCGGGTCTCGCTCCTCGACGGCCGAGCGTCGGTTCTCCAGGCCTACACGCCGGACGAGGCCGACCGGATCGCGTCGGATGCGGTGCCGGGCGCGCACGCCGAAAGCGTCTTCCCCTACCGGATCCTGATCCGCGGTCCCGGCCGGTGACGGACTGGGACGCCGTCGTCGTCGGCGCGGGGCCGGCGGGCTCGGCGGCGGCGGCGGCGCTCGCGTCCCGGGGCGCGCGGGTGCTCCTCGTCGAAAAAGACCGTTTCCCGCGGGACAAGGTCTGTGGAGAGTTCCTCGCGGAGGAAGCGCTCGCCTCGCTCGATCGGATCGGAGCCCGCGAAGCCCTGGAAGCGGCGCTCCCCGAACGGATCCATGAAGGATCGATCCACCTCCCCGCCGGCGCCGCCGTCGCGTTCACGCTGGCGGCGCCGGCCCTGGGGATCTCGCGACGCGCGCTCGACGCGCTCCTCGCGGAGAGAGCGGCGGCGCTCGGAGCGCGAGTGCGCTTCGAGACGCGCGTGCGCTCGATCGAGGGCTCCCCGGCGTCGGAGTTCCGGGTGCGCCTCGCCGCCGGCGGGGCGGTGGAAGAGGAAACGTCCGCTCGCGTGGCGATCGGCGCCTGGGGACGCTGGGATGCGCTCGACCGCAGCCTCGGCCGCGCCTTCCTGCGGCGCCACAGGTTCTTCGGATGGAATCGCGGATTCGACGGCGGAGAGGCGTTTCTCGCGGGACGCGTCCGGTTGTACCTCTATCCCGGCGGGTACTGCGGGCTCTCACGCGTCGAGGGCGGAGAGGTGAACCTCGCCGGCGTGGTCTCCGAGAGCGTGCATCGCCGGTTGGGCGGCGGGTGGGACGCGGTGCTGCTGCACGCGCGGAAGTCGAATCCGTCTCTCGACCGCGACCTCGCCCGCCTCGATCCCGGAGCGCGAGGGTTTCTCGGAACAGTCCCGGTGATCTTCACCGCAAAGCCTCCGGTCGAGAACGGCATCCTGATGACGGGCGACGCTGCCGGAGTCCTCGACCCCTTCTCGGGACAGGGACAGGCGGCGGCGCTCGCCTCCGGAATCCTCGCCGCAGACGCCGCGGCGGATTACCTGGAGGGCCGGCACTCGGCGGATGCACTTTTGGACGGTTACCGGCGGAACTGGCGCGCGCGGTTCTCCCGGCGCTTCGCGTGGAGCGCCGCGCTCCGGTCGCTCATTCTGGATCCGCGACTCGGAGGAATAGCGGCCCGTTTCGCGGGAGAGCCGATCGTCCGGTTCGGCATGCGAAAGCTTCGTCCCTGGCGGCGGCCGCCGAGCGGCGAGCGGTCAGATCCGAGGCGACCCGGCTAGCTCAACCCTGCCGCACCCTCGGGAGTAAAGATCTTGTCGTCCAGCTTCGCCGGGCGGTAGTCGAGGTACTGCAGGCGTGTGACCGTGCTCCGGTCGCCGGCCAGCAGATCGCGGATTTCCATCTCGCTCACGATCGTCTTACCGCGCGACGACGTGAATTTCGAGAAGACGACTTCCTTGGCCTCCCGCCCCGACGGGAGGATGAACACGATTTTAGCGGGCACCTTGCCGGCGGAGTCGTACCAGAGCACCACCTTCGGGTACTCCGCCTTCGGGGACTTCGCCGTGAGGTCGAGCACGCGAGTCGCCTTCCCGTTGACAGTTTCGGTCCCCGGACGCGCCGTGGCTTCGTAGTCTTCGGCGAACCGCAGCCGCGCGACGTCGCCCATGGATGCTCCACCCATCAGCCGCTGGTTCGCGGTGATGGGAAGCGGATTCGACGCGCCCGGGACGAGCAGCCACATGCGGCTGCCGACGGTCAGCACCTTGCGCCCCGAGTTCTTTCCGCCGCGAAACAGGATGAGCCCGCGGTCCCGGCCTTTCGTGTAGATGTCGAAGTCCGCGCTGCCCTGCGCCTGCCCCCCCGCGATCTGAGTCGCCCGGGCGGAGATCACGGCTTCGTCGAACGCGTTGCGGCGCGCGTCGACTTCCTCGAGCCAGGAGTGGACCTCGGCAGGAGTCTGCGCGGCGCAGAACGCGGCGGCGAACAGGAGAAGAGCGGCCGATGCGAAACGCTTCACGAAGAGAAAAACAGCCGGCGGACCCGAGCTGTTCCTGGTTTCAGACATGCGCCAGCGCCTCGACGATCGAAAGGCGCGCGGCGCGGCGCGCCGGGAAATAGGACGCGATCGTCATCGTCAGCAGCATCGCCACGAATCCCGCGGCGTAGGCGAGCGGGTAGACCTGCACGTGGATCGGGTCGCCGTGCGTCCCTCCGGGCGGAGGCGGGAGCGTGAAGCCCCATGCGTTGAGCCCCGCGCGGACGAGGAGCGCGAACACCGCTCCGGCGGCGCAGCCCAGCAGGGCGATCAGCACGCCCTCCGCGAGGAAGAGGCGGAGCACGCCGGACGGCCGAGTTCCGAGCGCGCGGACGGTCCCGATCTCCCGGGTCCGTTCGACGACTGCCATGGTCATCACGATCGCGGCGGAGAGGATCACGATCACGACGAGGACCGTTCCGACGAACCCGAAGATGCCGACGTAGAGAAGCTTGACCTGCTCGTAGAAGAGGGCGAGCTCCCGCCAGCCGCGGACCACGACAGGATACCCGGCGCCGGTGAGCGCGGCCCGTATGCGCGCCGCCGCCGCGGCTTCGTCGACCCGCGGCTTGAGAAATATGACGAGCTTCGAGACCGTCCCCTCCGTCTGAAGGAGCCGCGAGACGAGGGGCGTTCCCGCCGCCACGTAGCGGTCGTTCAGCTCCTTGATGCGGACGTCCACGAGTCCTCGCACGAGAGCGTCCACGGCGTTCAAGGACCCGTCGGGGGTGGTCGCCATGAGCGTGATGCGATCTCCCGCCTTCGCGCCGAGCGCGGCAGCGAGGCCGGTGCCGAGGAGGACTCCCTCTCCCCCGTCGCCCGAAAGATAGGAGCCGGAAACGACCATCTCGCGCGCGCCGGTCGCCGCGGCTTCCGGCTCGGGATCCACGCCGACGCCGAGATAGGGAACGGACTTCGAGCCGTTGGAGGCGAGCCCGACGAAGTCGATCCTCGGAAGCACGGAGGAGACCGCGGGGTCCGCCGCGACGAGCGCGCGGGCGCGGACGGCATTCGGGATACCGAACTGCAGCGTGGTCTCCTCGGCGGACGCGACCGCCCGCCGGTCCACCGCCTGGAGCTGCCCCACGCTGCGGATGGTGCCCTCACGGAGGCCCTCGAAAGACTGCGCGATGAAGCCGCCGGCGAGCGCGAACGCGGCGAAGCCGAACGCGACGACGATCCCCATGAGGAGGGTCCGCCGCCGCTGCCGGACGAGGTTGCGCCAGGCCAGCGCGAGCGGGCTCAAGTCCTCACCCTTTCACCGCGTCGGATTCGATCCGGCCGTCGTGCAGGGCGACGACACGCCGCGCCTGCTCCACGACGCGCGGATCGTGCGTGGCGAAGAGGAAGGCCACGCCGCTCGCGTCGCAGAGCCGCCGCATGAGCTCGAGGATCCCGTCCGCGGTGTGCGAGTCGAGGTTGGCGGTCGGCTCGTCGGCAAACACGACCGCGGGCTCGTTGGCGAGCGCCCTCGCGATCGCCACCCGCTGGCGCTGGCCTCCCGAGAGAAGGTCCGGCCGGACGCCCGCTTTCCCCGCGAGACCGACCGTCGAGAGGAGATCCTCCGCCCGCGCTTTGCGCTCGCTCGCAGGCCGGCCGGCGATCGCCATCGGGTACTCGACGTTCTCGCGCGCCGAGAGCACCGGGATCAGATTGAACGTCTGGAACACGAAGCCGAACCGGTCCCGCCGCATGTCCGCGCGCGCGTTCTCCGACAGCCCCGATGCGTCGACGCCGGCGACGGTCAGAGCCCCCGAGTCGGGGCGGTCGAGCAGGCCCAGCAGGTTTAGGAGCGTCGTCTTTCCGGAGCCGCTCGGTCCCTGCAGCGCGACGAACTCGCCGGCGTCCACGGAAAGCGACACGCCGCGCACGGCGAACACTTCCGTGGCGCCCCCCATCGCGTAGGTCCGGACGAGGTCTCGCGCGTCGATGAGAGGGACCCCCATATGCGCGCGCATCTTACGTTTTCGCGCCCGCGATGGCATGCCGATTGCCTCTCCAGCCGAGGGGGGGACCTCTTGTCCAGCCACCGCGAACGCAGACCCGACGCCCCCGAGCGGGCGCATGGGCCGAAGAAGAACGAGAAAAAGCGGGACTTCTGGTCGCGCGCGAGGTCGGGCGCACGCCGGGCCGCCCATGTGTCCGGCAAGACGGTCATACGCATCGGGGCCGTCCTCGGCATCCTGATCGTTCTTCTGATCGTCGCGTCCTTCTTCGTGGACGAGCCCATGCGACGGACGATGGAACGGAAGATGAACGCGAGCCTCAAGGGATACAGCGTTCAGATCCCGAAGCTCCACTTCTCCCTCTTCGGCGCCTCGGTCACGCTCAAGCAACTCACGGTCAGGCAGCAGGCGAATCCGAATCCTCCCGTGATCGTGGTCCCCCGCCTCAAGGCGAGCGTGCAGTGGGAAGAGCTCTTGACCGGCCATCTGGTCGCGGACTTCCTGATGGACAAGCCTCGTTTGAACGTGAACCTCCCCCAGCTCGAAGCGGAGAGCAAGGACCCGACCCCGATGAAGGACAAGGGGTGGCAGGACGCCGTTCAGCAGATCTACCCGCTGAAGATCAATCTGTGGCGGGTCAACGACGCGGACGTCGTGTACATCGACGATCCAAAGCAGCCGCCGCTGCACATCGAGCACCTGTACCTGCGCGCGAGCAACATCCGCAACATCCATTCGCGCGAGCACGTCTATCCCTCTCCCGTCCACGCCGAGGCCGTGGTGTTCGGATCGGGCCACGGGGTCGTGGACGGCCACGCGGATTTCCTCGCGAAGCCGATCCCGGGACTCCACACGAACTTCCAGCTCGACAAAGTGCCGCTCGACAACCTCAAATCGATCACGAGACGGGCCAACCTCGAGCTGAAGGGAGGAACGCTCTCGACGCACGGCGAGCTCGAGTACGCCGCGAAGACGAAGAACGTCCACGTGGCCGACCTGACCATCCAATCGGTGCGGGCGGACTACATCCACACGGCGGCGACCGCGCCCGCGGAGACCGCGCGCAAGGAGAAGGTCTCGCAGGCGGCCAAGAAAGCGTCGAACCGCTCCGACATGGACCTCCGACTCGACCGCTTCGAGATCCGCAACGCCGACATCGGGCTCGTCAATCGCGCGAAAGATCCGCCGTACCGGGCGTTCATCTCGGGGACCAACCTGACCATCACGAACCTGTCGAACAAGTTCGAGCACGGTCCCGCGACGGCCACGGTGACGGGAAAGTTCATGGGAAGCGGGACGGCGCGCGCCACGGCGCACTTCCGCCCCGACAAGAACGGACCCGACTTCGACCTCGACGCGGCGATCGAGAACACGGACATGACGAAGATGAACGACATGCTCCGCGCGTACGGGAAGTTCGACGTCGTGGCCGGCAAGTTCTTCTTCTACTCGGAGCTTCGGGTCAAGAACGGGCAGATCAACGGATACGTGAAGCCGCTCTTCCAGGACATGAAGGTCTACGACAAGCGCCAGGACGCGGAAAAGAGCGCGTTCCGCAAGCTCTACGAGAAGCTGGTCGGAGGGATCTCGAAGCTCCTTGAGAACAAGGAGCGCAAGGAAGTCGCCACGAAGGCGAACATCTCCGGGCCCGTGTCGAGCCCCAATTCGAGCACGCTGCAGGTGATCGGGAAGCTGATCGAGAACGCCTTCATCAAGGCCATCCTTCCCGGCTTCGACGAGCAGCTCGCGAACATCGGAAAGGGAAAGGGCGGGAAGTAGGACCGGTCCGGCTCAGCTCCCGGTCTCGAAGGGCCGCAGAAGCCCGTCGGCCTGCGCCGCGGTGAGCGAGATCGTGCGGCTTCCCTCCCGTTCGAAGAGGACGACGACCCGGTCTCCCCGATAAGACTCGACGACCCCTTTCCCGAACTCGGGATGCACCACCCAGCTCTCGAGGGGAAACGGGCGTTTCTCGGCGTCGGCCTCGAGGGGCGCCGCGGCCGGCCGGCGCGCCCCTTCGCAGTTGTCGCAGCGCTCGCACGCCCCTTCCGTTTCCTCGCCGAAATAGTTCAGCAGGAACTGGCGGCGGCACGTGCCGAGCTCCGCGTAATGGCGCATCACTTCGATCCGCGAGAGCACCGCCTGCCTGCGCCTCACATCGAGCTCCGCGGCCTCGTCCGCCGCCGCGACGGGATCCGCCTTTCCAGCAGCGCGGCGCACCGTGCCCGTGGGCAGCCGCTCGATCGAGCCAAGGTCCTCGAGACCGATCAGAGCCGTGTTCACCTTCGCGCGGGAGAGCCCCAGGCGTTCCGCGATGTCGCGGGCGTCGAGCGCCTCTCCTTCCCGGAGG
>DASQJK010000121.1:0-11682 GCA_035631095.1 Thermoanaerobaculia bacterium | reverse complement strand
CAGAATGACGATTTTCTTCAACAAACTGCGCTGTTCCTTTCCAGCCGCCCGCCGTCGCCGGGGACGCGCAAAGTCTTTTCCAGTTCGTCGATGGATCGGCGAATCAGTATGCGCTCTTTTCGGGAAACCGACGCCGAAACGAGTCTTCAGATACGTGCTGTCAGCAAGTTGCGTACCACAGCGCCCGCGGCGCGCGGCCGCCGTCAGGAAGCGGTGGAGAGCCGGAGACCGGCTCCCGCCGGGACCTCGAGCGGCCCCGCCGCGTCACGGCCCACGCCCGGCCAGCGCGGACAGCGGGTCGCGCGAAGCAGAGCCCGGCAGATTGCCGCCGCGCGCGTATCCGCCGTCGCGGTGATCAGGGAGAGGATGCGCCGCGGCTTCGTCGCCGCGCCGGCCGGCGGCTCGATCCACATGGCGCTCCACAGACCGTCGCGTTCGCTCACGTCGAACCACCAGCCGGTCTCGCGGGAGACCAGCTCGGCGAGCGCCTGCGCGTTCCAGTCTTCCGTCGAAAAAGGCGGGACCTGTCGCGTCGAAGCCCGTCCGAACACCCGTCGCTCGATCTCGCGGTCGAGCTCCGGCCCCGGCTCGAGAGGCTCGGCGGTGCGTGTCAACCAGTCGAAGCTCGCGACCGCGGAGTGGTCGCGCTGCGGATTTTTCGTTCGGGGTATTGCCATGGTTTCGGTCTCCAGGAGGCTCGCGCCTCGCGCGGAAAAGAGCAAGCTCCGTACCACGTGAGCGTTGCGCTCAGGAGATCGCGCGAGAGGCTGGCCCGGCCGCGCGGCGCCGCCGCCGCGCCTGCGGAGCCGCGAGGAAAGCGACCGCGGCCGCGACCACGCCGGAGTCTCGGAGGATCTTGTGGTGCCCGAGTCCTCGCGTCGTGATCAGCTGCGCGCCCGGCCAGGCATCGGCGATCGCCTTTCCGTCCCTCCAGGGCACGCGCGCGTCGCCGCGGTCGTGGATGACGAGCATCTCGGCCGGAGCGCTCCCGATCGGCGTGTCGAGCCGGAGGTCGTTCCAGGCGACGGAGTAGCGCTCTGCGAGCCGCTGTTTCATGCCGGCATGCACGTTCGTCGGGATCCGGAAATAGTGGGCGAAGCGAAACGTGTACTGCTCGGGATCGGCCCCTGGAGCGAGGAGGACGATCCGGGGGACGCGAAGCCCTCTGCGCACCACGAGCGCCGAAGCCGTGGCGCCGAGAGAATGCCCGACGATCCCGGCGAGCGGACCGTGGACGGTCGCGAGGTAGTTGATCGCGGCGGCGAAGTCCGGAAGAGAGGATTCGCTTCCGCTGGACTCCGCGTGTCCGGGGGCGTCGAACGTGATGACGGAGAAGCCGCCCGCGACCAGAGCCTCCACGAACCGGTACAGCCGCCCCGCGTGTCCGCCCCAGCCGTGGACGAGAAGGACAGGAGGCCCTGAACCGAACGTCCACGTGGCGAGAAAGCCCTTTCCGAACGCCTCACGCCGGAAGACGCCCCGCGCCAGGGTCTGCGCCTCCCGCGGGAGCCGGGGGTTGCGAGCCGGCGTGCGGAACAGGCGCTCCGCGCAACGAGCCGAGACACCGGGAAGAAGAAACGATACGGAGCCGAAGCTCGCCCGGAGCAATCGAAGAACTGTACGGTCCCGTGCACTGCGGGGAAGGCGGAAGAACCCTTCCCGGCGCGGCCTCGGAAACGGCAGGGGGGCTCGTCGGCTCACGCACCGCCCCATTGCCAAAACCACGCCATCGCGGTTTTTTCCGGGCATGGGGCTTGCGATCTCTTTTCGACGGGATGCCCAATCTTCAGGAGCGGATCGAGAACGGACTGAATGAGACGCGGATCCTCATCCTGGGAGCGCAGGTGCTCCTCGGTTTCAACTTCCGGTCTGTCTTCGAGAAGTCTTTCGAGCGGCTCGAGCCCGCTTCCCGCGACCTGAAGCTCGCGAGCCTCGGCCTGATGTTGTTCGCCACCGGCCTGCTGATCTCACCGGCCTCGTACCACCGCATCGTCGAGGAGGGGGCGGACAGCGGGAAGTTCCACAGGTTCATCTCGGTGGTCACGGAGCTCGCGCTTCTGCCGTTCGCCGTGGCGCTCGCTGTGGACCTGGGCATCGCGACGGGACGCGCGACGGGCGGCGGTTTCGCAGTGGTGCCCGCCGCCGGGGCCCTCTTTTTCGCCCTGCTCCTGTGGTGGGGGGTGGAAATCGCGTGGCGCACGGCTCATGGGAAACGCGCGCTCCCGAGGCGGGCGGCGCAGTCGGAGGGGAGGCGGATCATGCCGGAGATCGGCGAAAAAATTCAGAACGTCCTGACGGAGACGCGTGTCGTCCTGCCCGGCGCCCAGGCGCTCCTCGGGTTCCAGTTCATCTCCACGCTGTCGGAGGGCTACGAGAAGCTTCCGCAGGCCGTGAAGATGGTGCACCTCGGAAGCCTCGGCGCGATCTGCGTGAGCATCGTGCTGCTCATGACGCCGGCCGCCTGGCACCGCATCGCGGAGGAGGGAGAGGACTCGGAGCGGTTCCACCGGCTGACGGGGCGCTATCTCCTGACGGCGCTTCTCTTCCTGGGCCTCGGTCTCGCCGGCGACGTATACGTAGTCGGCGTCGCGGCGGCGAAAGACCCCACCCTCGCTCTTGCGGCCGCGGCGGCGACGCTCGCTGTGCTCTGGGGCCTCTGGTTTCTCCTACCGTTTTCACGGCGCGTGCGCGTGGCCGCCGAAAAGCGCGCGCGCAGGCGCGTGACGGCCTGACCCGCCGCGGGGTCGCCCCCGCTCAGGCGGCGGCGCAGTCGGGGTGGCCGCAGACGCACATCGGCTCGGGCTTCCCCGACATCTCCATCTCGGCGCAGCGCTCGCTGCAGAACTTCCGGTTGCCTCGCTGCACCCGTGTCTCCTCGCAGCGGCAGCCCTGGTGCTCACATTTCATGTGGACCTCCGCGTTGATTCGAGCAACCGCGGTGCCACCGCGCGGTAGCTCGGGTCAGGGCCGGTAAGCGATGCCGGCGCGAAGGGACCGCCGCGCTCCCGGGTACGCGTAGGGCACGTCGCGGCCGCGGAAGTCGGACAGGACGAATCCGATCTCCTCGGCCCGCGAGTTCCCGGCGTTCCAGAGGTCGAGTCTCGCGGTCAACCGCCCGAAGTCCCGCTCGACGCGGACGTCCACGATCGCCGCGTTGCGCAGCGGAAACCGGTTCGCGTCGTCGAGGTAACGCCCCGCGAGCGCGCTGGCTACCGCCTGCATCCGCACGCCGGCCGGCAGCGAGATCGCCGCTCCTCCCCGGATGATCTGTCGCGGAACGTTCTTGAGCTGCCGCCCCGCGTCGGCGCCGTCCAGCGCCTCGACGCTCGTCCACGCCCAGGAGAAGAACGGCTCGAAGTCGGGAAGGACGCGCCACCGCGCGGCGGCTTCCACGCCGCGGTGGAGGCTCCTGCCGATGTTGACGTATCGGAAGGTCGCGGGATCGAAGTCGATCTCCTCGCGCACCTGCGTCCGGTAGACCGACGCCTCGTATCGCAGCGACGGCGTCTCCCGCGAGACCCCGGCCTCGATCGTGACCGCCCGCTGGGGTCGCAGCTCGGGATTGGAGACGGTGAACGAGCCGCCTCGGAAGTCGGGAAAGGGGTGTGGATCGAAGAGCTGGTCGAGAGTCGGCGCCTTGAAGGCCCGCGAAACGCCGGCGAACACGGACAGCGGAGCCTTCGCGAGATCTCCCAGCCGGACGTTCACCCCCAGGCGCGGGGACCACGCTTCGTTGACGGCGCTTCCCGAAGCGTCGCCGTGAAAGCGATCGTCGATCCGGTCCCACCGGATCGCTCCCACGACGCGGAGCCGCTGGGACGGCCGCCAGTCCTGCTGGAGGAACCCGGCGAAGCGATTCCGGTCGCCGGACGCGCGCGCGGACACCGCCCCTTCGGCGCCCGTTGCGCCGACGGGCCTGTACTCGCCGTCGAGCCGCTCGCGCCGGGCCTCGATTCCTGCCCGTAGCCGGCCGTCGCCTCCGGGCAGGCGCATCAGCCGCTCCGCGTCGAGGGTCACTCCCGCGTCCGAGGTGTCGAGATCGCGGCGCGTCCGGTCGAAGAGGCCGGGCGCGAGAGGAAGGCTCCGTACGAGCTCCGTGCGCCGTGCGCCGCCGTCGAGGACCGCGCGCCACGGCACGGGCCCTTCGCTCACGGTCCACCCGATCACCGCCCGTCCGCGCCGCGTCGACTCCCGGTCGAAGCGGTACGCGGGGTCGGAAGCGAACGGGTCCGCGTCGATCTTCGATTGCAGCAGCGCGCCGGGGTCCTCGCGCCGGTAGGACGCCCCCGAGACTCCGAGTGACAGCCGCCCTCCGCCGGCGTCCGCCGCGACGCGCGCATCCGCACCGGCCGTCTCCGTGGCCGAATGCGCGCGCTCGCCGTCGGAGCGCGCGAGGTTGGCGCTCACCCTCGCTTCGCGTCCGGCTCTTCCGGCGAGCACGGAGGCCTCAGCGGTAGCGGCTCCGAACGATCCGGCGGAAACCGCGCCGCCGCCTTCGACGCCCTCGGCGGGAGGCCGCCGCGTGAAGACCTCGAGCACGCCGCCGAGCGCGGTGTCACCGTAGAGCGCCGAGGCCGGCCCCCGCAGCGCCTCGATCCGCTCGATGTCCCCGGCGCGAATGCGTCTCCAGTCGGCAATCCCCGATTCGGGGTCGGAAACGGGAACTCCGTCGATGCGGAGCTGGACGTACTCCGCCTCTCCGCCGCCGAAGAAACCCCGTGCCGTCACCATCGGCGGCGTGCCCGCGCCGGGATGAGCGAAAAAGGAGTGGAACCCGGGCAGGTATGCGAGCAGGTCGGCAAGGGTCTCCGCGGGGATGCGTGAGATCTCCTCGCGCGTCAGGACGGAGGTCGCGGCCGGGACGTCGCCGCGGGTTTCGGGCCCCCGCTCCGCCGTGACGACGATCTGTTCCTGAACCCGCGGCGGCTCCTGGGCGGGGTCCGGAGGGGGCGCCGGGGCGAGGGCGCAGGCGGCCGCGGCGAGAACGAGGTGCAGCACGATCGCGATTCTCCGCCGAGCCCGCTCAGGTCGCCGGCTCGATGCGGAAAACCTTTCCTGTCTTTGGAAAAACCTTCGCGGACATACCCGTCGATTCGAACGCGCCGAAGTCGAGCACGTAGACGAGCCCGTCCGGCCCGACTTTGACGTCGACCGGCCGCTCGAAACCGTCCTTCGAGTTCAGGTGTGAGGCGGGCTCGGCGTGGCCTCCTCCGCGATTCCGGGCGAAGACCGTGCGGCGGCCGGACTTCAGATCGACGGCCTCCACCTGGAAACCGGCGCGCAGCGAGGGATTCGCGGGATCGGTGGAGGGCTTGAAGTCTCCCATCTCCGATACGAGGAGCTGCCCCGACCAGTGGGACCACGGACCCTGGGACGGAGCGAGGGCCATTCCGCAAATCGCCGCATGCGGCTCCGTCGTCGCGAGGAGGAGTGAGCGGTCAGGCGCCGAGAGGCCGCTCCTGGCGAGATCGATGACGGGGTCGAGCCGCCCGCCCGCCGCGGCGAGGAACCGCTCCGGAGGCCGCCGCGCCGGGATCGTGACGGGCTGCAGGTCCGCTCCGTAGTCCGGCCATCCGTACCAGGCTCCTTCGTGCACCCTGTAGATCGCGTCGGGGTCGTCGGCGATCGGCCGGGTTCCCCGGATGTCGGCTCCCTGCATCCCGATCAACACGTTTCCGGCGTCGTCCGTCGCGAGAGCGACGGGGTTGCGGAATCCCCACGCGACGAGCTCCGGCGTGCGGCTGTTGGGGCGGAGCCGAAAGAGCGCGCTCGTGCAGGGATCTCTTCCGGGAACCCGCACCTCATCCGATTGCCGGTAGGACTGAAACGCGCCCGTCACGGCCGTCTGTCCCTTCGGTCCGAGCGCGTCCTCCTCGCGAAACACACGGCCCGTCAGCACCACGTCCCGACACGGAACGTCGTGGGCGTCGGTTCTTTTCTTGATCCATTTGTTGTTCACGGGATCGTGGGAGGAAACCACCCCGGAATTGGTCGCGGAGCCGACTCCGAACCACAGGTTCCCGGCGCGGTCGAACTGGAGATAGCCGATCCAGTGGTCACCGCGGGAGGGAATCCCTGCCACGACGGGCTCGACGGCACCACCGTCGCTGCGGAACCGCGAGATGCCCCACGTGCCGTCCTTCTCTTCGTGCGAGGCATACACCCACCCGTCGTGGACGGCGATTCCGACCGCTTCGGGTCCCGGGAAACCGCCGTCGAGGGGGACCTCCTTGAAGCCGCCGTCCTGTCCCGCGCGCATGACTTTCGCCGAGAGCGTCGGGATCGGCACGGTGCCCGACTCGAGGACGAGCATGCGGCCGGCATCGTCCCAGGCGAGCGAGCTCGGGTAGTTCAGCCCTTCCGCGACGATGACGGCGCGGAATCCCTCCGGCGCGGCGACGGTGCCGGAGGGGCGCGCAGAGGACTTGTAGCGTGACGCCTGGTCGGCCGCCTTGAAGTCGACCTTGTTGCAGCTCGTGAGGACGACGGCGAGCGCGACCGCGATGAGCGGGCGGCGCACGCGATCAGCCGGCGCTTTCGCGCATGCCGATCTCGGTCGCTTTCTGATCCAGCTTTTCGACCACGCCGATCTTGTGGTGGTACGAGAGGTTGCCTCCGAGCCAGCCGGATACTCCGAGCATCAGGAAAGCCACGACCGCCAGCCCCATAGCGAGCGAGAAGCGGTCATTGCCGAGAGCCGCGTCGTTGCGCCGCATCCACCAGCTCACGGCGTAGAGCACGACGACCGTGACGTTCAGGATGGCGTGCCACGTGGCGACTCTCCGCCCGGCCGGGCTCATTTCGACGCCGAAATACTCGATCGCGCCGAAGACCGCGGCGAGAAGCGCCGTCACGATTCCGACGACGATGCAGAAGCTGGCGAACCGATACCAGAACGGGTCGCGTCCCGAGAGGTGCAGGATGTCTCCGACGAGCGCCAGAAAAAACGCCCCGATGGGAAGGGGAACGATCATCGGATGGATCGGGTGGTTGCCGATTGCCGCCTTGCTTCTCATGCCGTGCTCCTCTCTCGTTGACTCTTCGCGTTTCGCCTGCCGCTTTCCGTCAGAGTCCCGCGGCGCGGCAGAGGTCGAGGTAGTTGGCGGGAGGCGACGGGTCCTGCAGGAGCCGGCTGCGCCGCACGCGCACCCGCGCACCGCGCGCGACCAGCAGGAGGAGCAGGCTCGCCAGCAGCGCGAGGCCGAAGCCCGCGCCGACTCCTTCCGCGAAAACAGTCGCCGTCTTCATCCGTGAACCTCCCCAGCTTTCGGTTTGTGATGCCGGATCGCTTTCAGGTAAGCGACGATGTTGTCGAGCTCGCGGGGACTGATCACCGACTGGGGGAAGCGCGGCATGGCTCCGAGCCCGGCGCGAACCTGCAACTTGATCAGAAAGCCGGGGGCCGGCTTGTTGTTGAGCGCGGGCGCGAAGCTCGCCTCGCCGCCCGTGTGACATGGGTTGCAGTACTGCATGAACGCGCGCTGTCCGCGTTCGATCTCGGGAGTCGCCGCGTGGAACGGTCCCGCGATCGGCTCGCTGCGCCGCGCCGACCCGCAGCCGACCAGCACGAAGAGGCCCGCCAGGAGCGGCGCCGCGGACAGGATCGCGATTCTCTCCGCCCGTTTTCTGCGTCCGTTTTTCTCGAGAATCATCGGGAAGCCCTCCCGGTCCGGGTGATCCTCCAGAGGACCCCCGTCTCCGGCTGCGGGGCCGGTCCCTGCGGCCCCATGGTCATGACCCCGAAATCGACGACGTAGAGGGCCGTTCCGGCGGGGTCGAAGCGGACGGCGACGGGCCGCTCGAGGCCCCCATTCCCGATGCGCGACGCGGGACCAGCGACCGGCCCGCGGTTGGTGGCGAAATCGTCGGAGATCCCGGTTTCCACGTTCAGCCGCTTCACGCGGTATCCCACCGGGTTCAACGTCTTGCCGGCATTCGGCGCCATGTCGCCGAACTGCGCCACGAAGAGCTCGCCCCGGTGGCCGAACCCCTCGCTGCGGCTGAAGTCGATTCCGTTGGACGACGAGTGCACACCGAGGGCCGCGACCGGCTGGGGGGGCTGTCCCGGCGCGGGCGACAAAACGGGCTCGGGCTTCGGCTTTCCGGGCGGGTCGAACGAATCGCCTTCGTCGAGCCGCCGCCCCGCGCTGAAGTCCGGCCAGCCGTACCACGCTCCGGGCTTGACCGCCCAGATCACGTCCGCCGCGCCGTGAACGGGACGACTCCCCCGGTCGTCGTAGCCGTTCTCAGCGACGTAGAGGGTGCCGTCGGGCGCGAATGCCAGGCCGAACGGATTGCGGAACCCCCAGGCGACGAGCTCGGGAGCTCCCCCTTCCTGCCGCACGCGAAGGATCGCTCCGTTGCAGGGCACCTTTCCTCGGACGACGGCTCCGGCGGCGGTCGGCGTGCCGAATGGGGAGTAGGCGCCCGTGCGCACTTTGGCGCCGCCCGGATGCACCGGGTCGGAGCTCTCGTAATTGCGGCCCGCGAGGGTCACGTCTTTGCACGGAATGTCGTGAAACTCCGGATGACGCGGCAGCCACCCGAACTTGGCGTTGTCTTCGCCCACGACGGCGGAATTCGTGGCCGTGCCCTGGCCGAAGTAGATCCACCCGTCGGATCCGATCGCCGGGCCGTCCGTATGGTGATCTCCGAGGCTCGGCAGCCCCTCGACGACGCGGTCGATCTTCCCGTCGCGCGAGATGCGAAGGATGCGGCCGCCCTCGAGCTCGCCCCCTTCGGCGACCCAGAAGGCGCCGTGCCCGTATGCGACGCCGTTCCACGGGCCGTTGCGCCCGCCGGTCGCAACCACGGCGACACGGCCGCCCGGCTCGACCCGGACGAGGCGGGGAGTCGTCCACCTTTCGCCGTAGGAGTAACCCGACTCGACGACGTACGGCGTGCCCGAATCGTCGAATGCGACTCCCGTCGGGAAGGTGAGGCCCGAAGCCACGGCTTCGATTCGATAGCCGTCCGGCAGCGCGACATCGGAGGGCTGGACGCGTCGGGGGCCGGTGAACTTCACCCCCTGCCCGCCGCCATGGGAAGGCCGCATGCTGAAACATGCAGCAGTCACGAGCAGAAGAATTCCGGCCGTCACGGCCGAAGCGATTCGAATTCGTTTCATTTCTGCGTCTCTTGTTCGTCCACTCCGCGGACCGGAAGGACGACCGGCGGAAATGCAAGGAATGTTCCTTCTGCACCTAGACGCCCCGGGCCGCGCGGGGGGCGCGGAATGGCTCTTGCACTTCCCGGGGCGGGGGCGATTCTGCCCCGCGTTCAACCTGGAGAATCGATATGAGGGATGAAAACCGCGACCCCGTGACGGACGACGCTGGTACGGGAAGCGATGAGGCGAGGCTCTTCGTGCCGGGCAACGGCGGACCTCCCGGTGAGGTGTTGACCGCCCGCGCGCCCGGATCGAGGAACCGCAGCGAGGAATCCGAAGACATCGTGGACGAGAGCGACGAGGAGGGCGGCGTCGAGGGCATCGACGAAGACGAAGACGACGAAGAGGATCTCGAGGACGAGGAGGACGAGGACGCCGACCTCGACGAGGACGAAGACGAGGACGAGGACCTCCTGGACGAAGAAGAGGAAGAAGAGGAAGACGAGGACGACGCCGACGAGGAGGAGACGTAGATGTCGGCTCGCGCGTCCGCACAGCCATTCGCGGAGACATCGCCCGCCTTCCGTCCCGTCCGTAAGCTCGTTCAAGCGGCCATGCGGCCCGTCAACCTCTCGCCGTCGGAGCGCTGGATGTCCGCCGCGGCGGGCGCGGGGTTCGTGGCGCTCGGCCTGACACGACGGCGCGCCATCCCCGGGGCAGCGCTCACGATGATCGGCGCCGGTCTCTTCTGGCGCGGATTCTCCGGGCACAGCGACCTCTACGGTCTTCTCGGCATCGATCACGCGGCCGAGCGTTCGGTGCTCGTCGACGAGTCGGTGACCGTGAACCGGCCCGCCGGGGATCTCTACCGGTACTGGCGGAATCTCGAGAACCTGCCTCGGGTGTTCAGCCATCTCATGGCGGTGCGCGAGATCGACTCGCGGCGCTCGCAGTGGGCCGCCCGGGCGCCCGCCGGAGCGATCGTCGAGTGGGAGGCGGAGATCGTGGCCGAGCGCGAGGGCGAAGTGCTCTCGTGGCGAACCGTCGAAGGCTCGGACGTCGTGCACCGCGGCTCCGTCCGGTTTCGCTCAGCGCCGGGCGAGCGGGGCACGGTCGTCTCGGTTTCTCTCGAGTGGGTTCCGCCGGCCGGTCCCGCAGGGCGGGCTTTCGCGAAGCTTCTCGGAGAAGACCCCGGATCGCGTCTTCGCGAGGACCTGCGGCGGTTCAAGCAGGTTCTGGAAACCGGTGAAGTGCCGAGCACCGAGGGGCAGCCCTCCGGGCGCACCGAAGAGAAATAGGGGAGACAGGACTATGGCGAGCTCCGGCAAGCCGTGAGTCGCGCGGCCCGGGTCAATCGGACCGCCGACGACCTGCTGGCGATCGCCAGGGAGCGCTTCGGATACGACGACTTCCGTCCCGGCCAGCGGGAGGCGATCGAGGCGGTCCTTGCGGGCCGGGACGCGCTCGCCGTGATGCCGACCGGCTCCGGAAAGTCGGCGATCTACCAGATTGCGGCGCTCGAAATTCCCGGCTCGACCGTCATCGTCTCACCGCTCCTCGCCCTGCAGCGCGACCAGCTCGAGTCGATCGAGGCGGCGGAGCTCGCCGGCGCGGCGGCCGTCAACTCGACCGTGGGGGCGGCGGCGAGGCGCGAGACCTTCTCGGAGCTCAAGGGGGGACACCTCGAGTTCCTCTTCGTCGCCCCGGAGCAGTTCCGAAACCCCGACGTCCTCTCGAAGTTGAAGGCGGCGCGCCCGTCGCTCTTCGTGGTCGATGAAGCGCACTGCATCAGCCAGTGGGGTCACGATTTCCGGCCGGACTACTTGAACCTCGGAGCGGTGGTGCGGGCGATCGGCCGGCCTCCGATTCTCGCGCTGACCGCGACTGCGTCCCCCGACGTGCGCCGCGAGATCGTCGAGCGGCTCGGCATGGAAGAGCCCCGCGTCGTGGTCCGCGGGTTCGACCGGCCGAACATCTGGCTGGGCGTCCGCAGCTTCGAAAAAGAAGCGGAGCAGAAGGAGGCCCTTCTGCGCGCCGTCCTGGCCGCGGAGCCGCCGGGGATCGTCTACGCGGCCACGCGGCGGCACGCCGAGGAAATCGCGGAGGCTCTCGTCGAGCAGGGCCGGTCCGCCGCCTGCTACCACGCGGGGATGAAGAAGAAGGAACGGGAGCGGGTGCAGTCCGACTTTCTCTCGGGAGCCAACGACCTGCTGGTGGCGACGAACGCCTTCGGGATGGGAGTCGACAAGCCGGACGTCCGGTTCGTCTTCCATTACGACATCAGCGATTCGCCGGACTCGTACTACCAGGAGATCGGAAGGAGCGGCCGCGACGGCCTGCCCGCGACCGCGATGCTTTTCTACCGGCCCGCGGACGTTCACCTGCATCGCTTTTTCGCGTCCGGAGGCCGGGCCACCGCGGACCAGATCGGCGACGTCGCGAGTCTCCTCCGGGAGGGAGAGGCGCTCGATGCTCGCGACATCGCGGAACGCCTGGGGCTCTCACGCGCGAAGGTGAACACGGCTCTGATCGGTCTCGAGGACCTTGGCGCGATCGAGCGGCTGCCCACGGGC
>DASQJK010000120.1:0-5307 GCA_035631095.1 Thermoanaerobaculia bacterium | reverse complement strand
CTCGATGACGCGGACCGTCCCGCCGGCCGCGCGGACGTCGTCGAGCATCGCCGTCAGATACACGGGAGGCTCGATCAAGAGGCCGTCGAACTGGCGCACGAAGGGTGCCGCGGGAAATGGGTGCTCGTCCGGGCTCAGGTCGCGCAGCTCGGGAAGAACGCTCTTCAGCGGTCCTCGGAGTCCCAGAAGGCCTTCGTCGTTCCACCGCGTTTCGCTGAAGAGGTAGTTGCGCATCCAGCGGACGCCATACCGTCTCCCCACGAGAATCTGGTATCGCCTGTAAGCGAACTCGGACGCGGACACGAGCTGGCGCAGGAATTCCGGAGTGCGCTGCCGGGAATCGTCGACGAAGAACGGGAACCACTGCCCACCCGCGACGTTCGACGTCGTATTCGGCGGAAGGTCTTTCGCATAGATCGCGACGGCATGCCCTCGCTCCTGGAGGAGCCGCGCCGTCGCGAGGCCGACCGCCCCGCAGCCGATCACGGCGACGGGGCCCGTGTACGAGGAGGGCAGCATGTCGACGGCGAGCTTCGCGGTCCCCCACGACAGAGTGATTCCGCCGCCGCCGTGCCCGTAGTTGTGGATGACGACGGTGTCGCCGAGCGTCTCGGTTCGGACAACGAACCCGGAAGGACGGAAGGGACGCAGCCCAGCGATGCTCCGGATCTCGCGATCCTCGGAAACGCGGACGGCGGGGAGCGAGCAGCGGCTCCTGTCGCGGGCGGGGGCGACCGCCGCGCCACTCCTTGCGGAGCGGCAGGACGGGATCGCGAGCGACGCAGCGGTCGCGGCGGCGGACTTGAGGAGAAAACGACGGTTCACGGGAGTGCCGTCATTCTCTCTCCGATCGCGACTCAGTGAGTGTGCGGCTCGCCGAGCTGTTTGCGGGCGTTCTCCTCGAGGGACCGTTCGCGCCAGAAGCATCTCTCGCGATTACGCGCCGTGTCGTCCAAGGTTCTGTCGGAGTCGCCGGAAAAATCGCCTGCCGGAATCCCTCACAGCCGGTCCAGCCGTCCCCCATCGACGCGGATCGACGCTCCCTGAACGAAGCGCGCGTCGTCGCTCGCGAGATAGGCGATTACGGCCGCGATGTCCGCCGGCTTCCCCACGTCGCCCGAGTGCGTTTTTTCCGTTCCCGAGCGGATGTTCGGGTTGCTCCACAGCATCGGCGTATCCACGGCTCCCGGGAGGATGGCGTTCACGCGGATTCCCTTCGGCTTGGCTTCGAGCGCCGCCGAGCGCGTCAGAGAGAGCAGCCCGGCTTTCGCCGCCGCGTAGGGGGCGACGAGCGGCTCCGTCTCGACGGCGTGGATGCTCGAGACATTCACGATCGCCCCTCCGGGCTTCATCCGGCGAATCGAGTGTTTGATGAAGTAAAACGCACCGAGAAGATCGACCTCCAGAACGCCGCGCCAGTCCTCCCGCGTGAGCTCGTCGATCGGCCGGAAGACCATCCTTCCCGCGTTGTTCACCACGACGTCGAGCCGCTGCCAGCGTTCGACCGCGGAGGCGATGGTCTTCTCCACCTGCTCTTCGGCGGCCACGTCGCACGTCGAGGCGAAGGCGTCCGGAGCCCCCGCCCTGCGCACTTCGCCCGCGGCTTCTTCCCCTTTCTTCGGGTCGAGGTCGGCGACGACGACGCGGGCGCCCTCCGACCCGAGCCGTTTCGCCGTCTCGAGCCCGATGCCGCTCGCCGCGCCCGTCACGATGGCGACCCGGCCGTCGAATCTCATGCCGTGCGTCCCTCCTCCGCGTTGGCGGGCGACGTTTCGGCTTCCTCGTCCTCCGGGCTCTCGTCCTGCGACTCGTCCATCACGACCGGGACCCGCAGGCAGACGCTCTGAGTGGGGAGTACGTCGCGCCAGCCTTCGATCATCGTCTTGTATGCCTTCCCGACCGGGCGGATCTTCCGGTCGAGATCGAACAACCCGAGTGGGTTCACGCGCCCGTTCTGCTCCCGCAGAGCGGTGTCCCAGTCCACCTGGTCCGTCAGCGAGTACCAGGTGAAACCGACGACAGGGATCCCGTCGTTGCGAACCCTCAGGACGTTCGCCCACTCCTTCCAGAGCCACTGGATGGCCTCGTCTCCGCGCGGCCCCTGCTGGAGGTTCGTCTCAGTGTGCATGACGGGGAGGCGGTACCGGTCGTAGTACTGCCAGGTGATCTCGTCGTAACCGAACACCTCGCCCGACGGGCTCGTGCTCCCGTCATCCGCCACCCGGTGCTCGTTCGTGACGTAGTAGTCGTTTCCCATGATGCAGTGGTGCTTCAGGTTGTGATCCAGAAAGAAGTGGTACTCGTCGCGCGTCATGCCGTTGTCCATCAGGTACTCGTACATCTCCGAGTCGACCCGCCTTCCGTAGTTCAGGTCGAGGGACAGAAACCGCGCCGCATTGAGCACCTCGGCCGGATGAATTGCGCGCGGGCTCTCCGCGTGGAAGTACTCCGACGACTCGCTCTGGATGAAAATCGCGTCGCGCCTCGTCTTGAGGATCTCGCGCATCGCGAGGACGTTCGCCTTGACGATGTTCTTCAGCGCGTTGACGAACGCGCGCTCGCTCTTGAGCTCTTCGTTCCACCACCCGTAGCGCGCCGAAAACTTGGCGCAGACGTACATCTCGTTGATCGGCGTGTACAGCTGGACCCACGGGAACCGGCGAGCGAAGGCGGCGGCATAGTCCGCAAACAACCGGGGAAAGTCCTCGTTCTGAAAGTTCCCGATCCAGTCCGGGACACCGAAGTGGCAGAGGTCGGCGATCGGAATGATCCCGCGCTCCTCCAATCCGGGGAAGGACTCGTCCGGGAAGGACCAGTCGAAGCGGCCCGGGCCGACGTACGTCCGATGGAGCGGCGGGCCGTACCGGAGAAAACGGATGCCGAGCTCGCGGACGAGGTCGAAGTCGAGCCGCCAGTTCTCGTAGTGGCGGCACTTCTCCATTTCGTCGACGCGGACCCGGCCGCCCTGGATCGTCGGTGCGCTGTTTTCGATCCCCGTGGCGAAGAGGAATGCCGGTGAGCCCATCCGTCGACCCAGCAGATGCAAAGAGTCAGCCGATCACTGCCGCTGCCGCCGAGCGCGGTTTTAGCCGGCGAGGTTCGCTTTCAAGGTCACGCGGGGCACGGCGGCGAGGGCCTTCGAAACCGGACAGTTCTTCTTCGTCTCCTCGGCCAGCGCCTGGAACCTGCCCGCGTCCACGCCCGAGACGGAGGCTTCCGTGGTGAGGTCGATGGAGGTGATGGAAAAGCCCCCCTCGCCTTTTTCGATCGTGACATCCGCGTTGGTCGAAACGCTGCGCGGCTGAAAGCCCGCCTTCTCGAGAGCGGACGTCAGAGCCATCGAAAAGCACCCCGCCAGGGCGGCGCCCAGAAGCTCCTCGGGATTGCTCGCCGGCTGCCCCTCGAATCGAGACCCGAGCGTGAAGTTGGCCTCGGAACCGTGAGCCGGTTTCATGCTCCCCTTCCCCTGCTTCAGACTGCCTTCCCAGCGGGCGCTCGACTTGCTGACACCCATGGCATCGCCTCCTTTGAAGTCCGCCGTCGGCGGCGGGAGCGCAGAGATATCCCATCTGTCGACGGGGTCCAAGCCGTTCGAAGCACCCGGGCATCAGTCTTGCGGTGCGGTGGCGGATGCCGCCGAAGAAAATCACCGTATTTCTAAACCCCGGCTCAGGTGCCGCCAACGGGCGCGAGAAGCCGGAGCGTGTCGTCGAGGTTTTTCGGGGCCTCGGGGTCGAGGCGGCAGTCCGCAGCGTCGCCGGAGAAAGGATCTCGGAGGCCGCGGCCGAAGCGGTCCGCGAAGGCAGCTCCGCGGTTGTCGCAGGCGGAGGCGACGGCACCGTCAACGCGGTCGCTTCCGCGCTTCTCGGCGGCGACACTCCGCTCGGCGTGCTGCCTCTCGGAACGCTCAACCACTTCGCCAAGGATCTCGGCATCCCGCTCGATCTCGAGAAGGCGGCGCGAACGATCACCGAGGGGGAGCTGCGGAGAGTGGACGTCGGCGAGGTCAATGGGCGGTACTTCGTCAACAACTCGAGCATCGGGTTGTACCCGCGGGTGGTCCGGGGAAGAGAGCAGGAGCAGCGCCTCGGCCGCGGCAAGCTCATGGCTCTCGCGTGGGCGGTGCTCGCGGTGCTCCGCCGACATCCGACCGCGTCCGTCCGGCTCACCGGGGACGACGGCCGGACGATCCGGCAGCGAACCCCGCTCGTGTTCATCGGAAACAATCCCTACGAGATGCGGGGGCTACAGATCGGCAGCCGGGCCTCGATCGAAACGGGAAAGCTCGCCGTGTACGTGCTGCACCATGACGGCTCGCGCAGCCTTCTTCGGATGGGGGTCGAAGCGATCATCGGAAGGCTTCGTCAGGGAGCGGATTTCGACTTTCTCCTCGCGGACGGGGTGCGCCTCGACGCCCGCCGTGACCAGCTCGACGTCGCTACCGATGGCGAGGTGACCCGGCTCTCTCCTCCGCTGATCTACCGGATACACCCGGGAGCGCTTCCGGTTCTGGCGCCTCCGCGGACGAGTCCGGACCGGTGAGCCGGTCCTTCTCCGGGAACCATCCTTCGCGGCGGTGACCGAACGCGCGGCTCTCCGCGATCCGGAACACAGCCTCCGACGCCCGCCATTCGTAGCGGGCAACCTCGATCCGCGGGCGCTCCACGCGAATGAGGTTGAACGAGTTCGGCTCGCCGCGCCCCCGCGTCGACGTGGCCGTACCGGCTTGCACGACGAGCGCGACATGACCCTTCAGCCGATGCCGCTCGGTCGACCCGCTTGCCGAGTGCGCATGCAGGTGGCCGGCGAGCAGGACATCCGCGTCGCAGCCCGCCAGCGCTTCCATCGTTTCGCGCGCCCGCTTGACGAGCTCGCGGTCGGGATACGTCTCCGGAAGGTCGATCGGGTGGTGCGTGACCACGAAGCGAGTGACCTCCGGCGCAAACGAGCAGAGGCGCTCCCGCAGCCGGTCGATCTGCGCCTGCGTGATCCGACCTCTCTTGAAAGTCTTCGAGTGCGCCGTGTTGATCCCGGCGATCGCGATCTCTTCGTCGGAATAGAAGGGGTCGATGTCTTCGCTGATGTAGCGGCGGTAGTTCGACAGCGAGAAGAGAAAGCGCGCGGCGACGTTGTACAGCGGGACGTCGTGGTTTCCGGGCACAACGATCTTCTTGCCCGGAAGCCGGTCGAGGAATTCGCGCGCCTGCCGGAACTGACCCCGTCGCGCGCGCTGCGTGAGGTCCCCCGAGATCGCCACGACGTCGGGGTTCACCTCGGTTGCGGCGGCGACGAGCGGATCGAGGGTCC
>DASQJK010000119.1:0-6714 GCA_035631095.1 Thermoanaerobaculia bacterium | reverse complement strand
ACCGTCGGCGGCCGGCGCGCTTACCACGTCGCCTTCAACCCGAAGAGCTCCGTCGGCGCGAAGCCGATCTACCGCGGCAGTGTCTGGATCGACAAGGAGACCTTCGCGCTGCTGCGCCGCGACTCCGTTCAGATGAACCTGAAGGGGGAAACGCTCTCGAACATCCAGACCGAGTTCTACCGTCCCGTCCCCGGGCAGCCCGACCTCTTCCTTCCGCTCGAGATCAAGGGTCAGCAGGTTTTTTCGACGGCGGGCCGCACGACGGCGATCGAGCGGGACGTCGTGCTGCAGAACGTCCAGATGAACCCGGCCGACTTCGCGGAGCGGCGCGCCAGGGCATACGCCTCGCCCGCCCAGATGATCCGCGACACCGACGTCGGCATGCGGTACCTGGTGCCGGACCCCGCGGTGCCGGGCGCCCGGATCGTGCAGACGACCGTCTCGCGCAAAAGCACCTTCGGGATCCTCGGCGGCTTCTACGACAAGTCGCTCGATTACCCGATCCCGTTGATCGGAGTGCAGCACTTCAACTTCGACCTGTTCGGGAAGGGAAAGCAGCTCTCGGTGTTCTTCGGCGGAGCGCTGCTCACGACGAACTACACGGACCCGGGAATCGGCGGGAGCCGCCTCGACCTCGGAATCGACCTCTTCGGGGCCGCGGTCGCGTTTGGGGACGTCTCGTACCGAAACGGGCACGAGGTCAGCGGCCAGAAGATCAAGCACCTGCCGGCCATCGTGCAGTTGAACCTCGGCCATCCGCTGGGGCCGTACCTCAAGGCCTCGCTCGGCATTTTCGCGAAGTACGACAACTACCAGCGCGACAAGGAAACGGCGGCCGCCTTCATCACGCCGGTCGACACGGTCACGACGGGCGGCGAGCTGAAGCTCATCGCGAACGTCTCCGGCTTCAACGCGACGGTCGCGGCGAGCTACTTCAACCGGAGCAAGTGGGAGCTCTGGGGCGACCCGAGCGACCTCGAGTACAAGCCGAGCCAGAAGGACTACATCCGATGGGAGGCGTCGCTCTCCAAGGACCAGTACTTCTCCGGCTTTCGGAAGCTCCACGCGAAGATCGGGTACGTCGACGGAACGGACCTCGACCGATTCTCCAAATATGAGTTCGGCTCGTTCTCCCCGCACCCCATGCACGGGTTCCAGAGCGGAAGCCTCCGCACGGAACGCGCGTGGGTCGCCAATCTCTCGTACGGCCTCAACATTGAGGACATCATCCGTTTCGAGGGCTTCTACGACCAGGCGCTCCTGAGCGACAGAATCTCGGGCTTCAAAAACACCTACTTCTCGGGAGCGGGCCTGCTGGCCTCACTGAACGGCCCCTGGAAAAACTCCCTCTTCCGAGCCGAGCTCGGAGTCCCGGTCGTTCGCCACGGAGTAACCGGCTTCGTCGTGAACGTCCTGGTGCTGAAGCTCTTCTAGAACGCTCGCGGCGGCCGGCGGGTCCTGGCTTTCGGCCGCGGCGTTCGCTTCGCGAACAGGCAGCCGAGAGAGCGCTCCGCTTAGAACAGACCGCTGCAGCGGGCGGCTCGGCTCATTCGCCGGGTGGCCGGATCGCCGGGGCTCACACTTCGGCATAGAGCCTCACGGATGCACCGGCGGGTGGCGGCGCGGGAGGCCCCGGTAGCGCCAGCAGGCGGGCGCGACGATGCTCTCGGAGTGCCCGGATACCGAGCGCCCAGCCGATGCCGCTACCGGGTCCCGCGCCGACAGGACCCGCCGGCGCCGGGCGCGCCTCAAAGCGACGTCTTCTCGACCTCGAATGCGAGAACGCCATCGTTTTCGCTGCGGGAGAGGAGCCGGCCTCTTCCCGCCGCGCAGAAGGCTTCCACGTCGCGGACGGCGATCGGGTCGGTGGCCAGCAGGCGGGCTCGGGTTCCTGTGGGATGGGAGCGCAGCGCGGAGGCCAGGCGCAGGATCGGCAGAGGGCAGTACAGGCCTCGCGCGTCCACTTCGATCGGAGCGGTGTCCGCCACGGGAGGAATCCTATCGGCTAGAATCCCCCGCCCATGCCCGAGCCGATTCCCTTCCCCTCGGCCGTTGCGCCGGTCAGGCGCGCGCTCATCTCCGTCCACGACAAGACGGGCGTGGCGGAGCTCGGCCGCGAGCTCGCGTCGCAGGGCGTCCGGCTCGTCTCGACCGGCGGCACCGCGGCGCACCTGCGCGAGGCCGGGCTCGACGTGACGCTCGTCGAAGAGACCACCGGCTTCCCGGAGATCCTGGGCGGCCGCGTGAAGACGCTCCATCCGAGGATCTTCGGCGGCGTGCTCGCAGACGCCAGTCGCGACGATCACGCCCGGGAGCTCGCGGAGTCTTCGATCGAGGCGTTCGATCTGGTCGTGGTGAGCCTCTATCCGTTCGAGCAGACGGTCGCGCGCGGCGGCTCGCCGGCGGAAGCGATCGAGATGATCGACGTCGGCGGCACGGCGCTCATCCGCGCCGCCGCGAAGAATCACGCCCGCGTGGCCGTGGTGGTCGATATCGACGATTACGCCCCGCTCATGGACGAGATCCGTGCGACGGGAGGCACCAGCGCGGCGACTCGCGCCCGCCTCGCCGCGCGGGCGTTTGCCCGGACCGCCGCCTACGACGGTGCGATCGCCTCCTACCTGTCCGCGCGCACGCGCGGGGAGGAGCCGTTCCCCGAAAACCTCGTCCTGTCGTTCCAGCGGATCGGATCGCTCCGGTACGGCGAAAATCCGCATCAGCGCGCCGCGGTCTACCGCAATCCCCACGCGCCGCCCGACGCGCTCGTGCACTTCGAGATGCTCCAGGGCAAGGAGCTGTCGTTCAACAATCTCCTCGACCTCGACTCCGCCGTGACGCTCGCGCGGGACTTCGACCGGCCCGCCGCCGTCATCGTCAAGCACAACAACCCGTGCGGAGCGGCGATCGGGGACACGATCGTCGAAGCGTTCGGCCGCGCGTTCGCCTGCGACCCTCTCGCCGCGTTCGGCGGCATCATCGCGATCCGCGGCACGGTGGACGGCGCGCTCGCTTCGCTCGTCCTCCAGCACTTCGTCGAGGCGGTGGCCGCCGACGACTTCACCCGCGAGGCGACGGACTTCTTCGCGAAGAAGCCGAACATCCGTCTACTGAAAGTTCCCGTCTCTCACCGTCCCTCCGGCGGGCTCGACTGGAAGAGGATCGAGGGCGGGCTGCTGGTGCAGGACCCGGACAACGAGCCCGACCAGGTGTCCGCGTGGCGCATCGTTTCGCAGCGCAAGCCGACCACGGTCGAGCGCGCCGCATGCGAGCTCGCGTGGCGCGTCGTACGGCGCGTCAAGTCGAACGCGATCGTTCTCGCGAACGCCCGCCAGACGATCGGAATCGGCGCGGGCCAGATGAGCCGCGTCGATGCCTGCCGGCTCGCGGCGTCCAAGCCGGTGCTGCCGATCGTCAACTGCGGCGCGGCGTCCGACGCGTTCTTCCCGTTTCGTGACGGGCTCGACGTGCTCGCGGACGCGGGCGTCACGGCCGTCGTGGCGCCCGGCGGCTCCATCCGCGACCAGGAGATCGTCGCCGCGGCCGACGAGCGCCAGATGGCGTATCTGATCGCCCCGCGGCGGCATTTCCGGCACTGATGCGCCGACCTCTTCTCCTCCTTCTTGCGGCCGGAGCGCTCGGCTCCGCGCCCGTCTCCGCGCAGGCGCCCGCGGCTCTCACTCCCGGCTCGCCGCCGCCCGTCACCGGATCGCTCTCTCCCGACGCGACCGGCGCCTTCTCGAGGGCCGCGGCCCGCTATTCGGACGGCTCGGCGCACGCGTGCCCCTTCGTGCAGATCTACACCCCCGCGGGATTCACGACCGCCAAGCGGGAGTCGGGCACGCTGTGGATCCAGGCGCCCCAGCGGCTCCGATTCGACTACGAGGCGCCGGAGAAAAAGACGTTCACGTACGACGCCGGAGAAGGACGCCTCTTCACCCCGGAAGACAAGCAGCTCACGATCCAGAAGCTCACGCCGGAAGACCGCGCGCGGCTGCCGATCGTCTTTCTCTCGGATCCGGTCGAGCTCGCCCGCGAATACGCGATCTCGTCGGACTCCGGCGAAGGCGGAGCGACGCGGCTCCTGCTGAAGCCCCGCGCGCCGCGTCCGGAGCTCTCCTGGCTTCGGCTCTCCGTCGCGCGCGACGGATCGGTGCCCGAGCTCTCGTACGAAGACGGCTCCGGAAATCGGACCGAGTTCCGCTTCGAGGGCTGGCGCAAGGAGAAAGCCCGGCCCGCGGCCGACTACCGGGTGACCGGCCCGCCGGGCACTCGCATCCTCCAGAACTGACGGAGCGGCGCACGGGCGCGCGCGACCGCCTCGAGCTCGATTCGCCCGATTCCGAGGTCCTGCCCGAGCTCGAGAAGGCCGCAGGAAGCGGCGGGCGCTTCCGGGCGGAGAACGGGCGCCTCGTCCGCGTCTTCCTCCGGGGATGCGGGCTGTCGGAGGTCCCTCCGGGGATTCGCCGCCTGCGCGCGCTTCGCCGCCTGTACGTCGGCGGCAACGCGCTCGCATCCGCGCCCGAGTGGCTGCGGGAGCTCACGGCGCTCGAAGCGCTCGACCTCGCGGAGAACCGCCTGCAATCGGTGCCGCGCGGAGTGTGGGACCTCTTTTCCCTCTCGATGCTGGACCTCGGGCACAACGCGATCACGGAAATCCCGGACGAGGTCGCGCGTCTCGCGAAACTGCAGTTTCTCTACCTCGCGGAGAATCCCCTCGAGCGGCTCCCGGCGGAGATCGGGAACCTGCCTCGTCTCCGTTATCTCGGCGCCGCCGACGCGGCCCTCGAAAAGGTGCCCGACGGGATCGGAAGCCTTAAGCGGCTCGAGGAGCTGCGCCTCTACGGAAACCGGCTCGCTTCGCTTCCCGAATCGATCGGGGCGCTCGCCAGTCTCCGGGAGCTGCACCTCGACCGCAACGCTCTGGCCTCCTTGCCGGAGTCGCTGGGAAACCTCGAAGAACTGCGCGAGCTGCGGCTCCGGAACAACCGCCTCCAGCGGCTGCCGAAGTCGGCCGCGGGCCTCGTCCACCTCGGCGTGCTCGACCTCCGCAACAACCGCCTGGAATCCGTCCCGGACGAGGCCTTGAGCCTGCCGCGCCTCGAAAAGCTGGACCTTCGCTGGAACGAGATCCCGGAGCGCGACCCCGCGATTCCGCTCCTGGAGGCGCGGGGCTGCCGCGTCCTGATCTAGCCGGACTCACCGCGGCGGCGCTGTAGAATCCCGGCAAATGGCGCAGGAATTCTCCTTCGACGTGGTCAGCAAGGTGGACCTGCAGGAGGTTCTGAACGCGGTCCAGCAGGCTTCGAAGGAGATCGCCACGCGGTTCGACTTCCGGGGGAGCGCGTCGAAGGTCGAGTGGAACGAGAAGGAGCTGACGCTCACGTTGACCTCCGACGACGCCCACAAGCTCAAATCCGTCGTCGACATCCTCGAGACGCGCCTCGTCAAGCGCGGGATCGCGGTCAAGTCCCTCGACTACGGGAAGATCGAGGACGCGGCCGGCGGCACGGTGCGCCAGACGGCGAAGATCCAGCAGGGGATCCCGTCCGAAAAGGCCAAAGAGATTGTCCGGACGATCAAGGACCGCAAGCTCAAGGTGCAGGCGGCGATCCAGGCCGACCAGGTCCGCGTCTCCGGAAAGAACAAGGACGACCTTCAGGCCGTCATGACGCTCCTGCGGGGCGGCGACTACGGACTGCCGCTGCAGTTCACGAATTACCGATGAGTCTCCTCCCGCGGCTCGCCAATCCGCGCTTCGCCCGAGCCTACGACCTGATCGGAGACAAGCTCGCGGACGTGGAGAAAGAGCTCCTGCTCCACTTCCGCTCGCCGATTCCCACGATCGACGGCATCGGGAACTACCTCGCGGACGCGGGCGGCAAGCGGCTGCGGCCCGCCCTGCTCCTCCTAGTGTCTCGCCTCCTCGGATACGAGGGCGACAAGGACGTCCGCTACGCAGCCGTGATCGAGTTCATCCACACGGCGACGCTCGTCCACGACGACATCATCGACGAGGCTCGCCTGCGCCGCGGCCGCACGTCGGCGAACGCGAGGTGGGGAAACAACCTCACGGTGCTCTTCGGCGACTACCTCTACACGAAGTCGATGGGCATCGCCCTCGACGAAGGCGACCTCATCATCCTCAAGATCCTGTCGGACACGACGCTTTCGATGATCGAGGGCGAGATCATCGCGATCGAGAAGACGGGCGACGTCTCGGTCACCCGCGAGGAAGCTCTCGACATCATCAAGCGGAAGACGGCGGACCTCTTCTCCGCCGCCTGCCGCCTGCCCGCGCACTTCGCGCCCCGCGGCGATCTCTTCGCGGCGGAGCGCCTCGCCGAATACGGCCGCTGTCTCGGCGTGGCGTTTCAGCTGATCGACGACCTCCTCGATTACACGGGAAGCGAGGCCTCGGTCGGAAAACCCGTGCTGAACGACCTTCGGGAAGGCAAGCTCACGATGCCCCTGCTGCTCGCGCTGCCGCGCGCGAGCCGCTCGGAGCGGGAGCTCGTCGCTACCGTCGCCCGGGAACGCGAGTTCCGGTCCGTCGAACCGTCGGAGATCCTTTCGCTCGCCGAACGCTACGGCGGGATCTCGGATACCAGAGCGCTCGCGCGCGACTATGCCGGTGCGGCCCGCGTCGCCCTCGGGAGCTTCCCCGACAGCGAAGCGAAGGATGGGCTGCTCCTCGCGACCGAGTCCGTCATCGAT
>DASQJK010000118.1:0-21704 GCA_035631095.1 Thermoanaerobaculia bacterium | reverse complement strand
CGCACACTCGAGGAGCTCTTCGACGTTGCGGCCCTCCTTTCGCATCAGCCGGTGCCGCGCGGGGGCCGCGTCGCCATCCTCACGAACGCCGGGGGGCCCGGAATCCTGGCCGCCGACGTCTGCGAGGACCAGGGCCTGTCGCTGCCGCCCCTTTCCGCGGCCACGACGAAGAAGCTCCGCGCCGTCCTTCCGGAAGCGGCGAGCGTGGCGAACCCGGTGGACATGCTCGCATCCGCGGCGCCCGAGCACTACCGCAAGTGCCTCGCCCTGCTCCTCGCGGACGAGAACGTCGACAGCGTGATCGTGATCTTCATACCGCCGATCGCCACGGGAGCCGACGCGATCGCTTCGGCGATCGTCGCCGGCTCGAAGGGCAGGCCCGAGAAGACTGTGATCTCGACTTTCCTCTCCGCGAAAGGAGCTCCACCCGGCCTCGCGCCGATCCCCGCTTATCCGTTCCCCGAGTCGGCGGCGCTCGCCCTGGCGCGCGCGGCGTCGTACGGCGAGTGGCGCAACGCGCCGGAGGGCACGGTCCCGGTTCTGGACGGGATCGACGCCGCTGCGGCGCGCGCGGTGATCGAGCCGGCCGTGACCCGAAACGGCTGGCTCGACCCGCTCGAGACCCAGTCGCTTCTTCGCGCCTTCGGCATCGCCGCGGCGGAAACCCGCGTGGCGGCCGATGAAGCCGGGGTGGTTGCCGCCGCCGGCGCCCTGGGATTTCCGGTGGTGATGAAGGCGATCGGGCCGGCGATCGTCCACCGAACGGACGTCGGCGGCGTGAAGCTCGGTCTCGCGGATGCCGCGGCGGTCTCCGCCGCCTACCGCGAGCTGTCGTCGCGGCTCAAAGACGCGATGACAGGAGCGCTCGTGCAGAGGATGGTTTCCGGCGGCGTCGAGGTGATGGTGGGCGTGAGCCAGGACCCGACGTTCGGACCGCTCATCGCCTACGGAAGCGGCGGCACGCTCGTCGAGCTGATGTCGGACGTCGCCTTCCGACTCCATCCCCTCACGGATCGCGACGTGGCGGCCATGCTCGAGGAAGTCCGCGGCACGGCGCTGCTTCGCGGTTTCCGCGGCGCGCCTCCGGCCGATGAGGCGGCGCTCGCCGATCTGATCCTCCGGGTCTCCGCGCTCGTCGAGGCGTGCCCGGAAGTCCGGGAAATGGATCTGAACCCGGTCAAGGTCCTGCAGCGAGGCGTGTGCGTCGTGGACGCTCGGATCCGGGTGGGACGACGGCCGGTGCCGCCACCGTCGCGAAGGATCGCCTACTGATTCCGTGACCCGCTAAGGCCGGGCTTCGAGGTCCTCCTTCGCCAGACGCAGCGAGATCACCCGGATGAGACGGATGAAGAATCCGAAGAACCACCAGTACCGGCCGAACCGGCGCCGCGACAGCTCGTCCGTCGCGAGCACGCGCGTTTCGGTGCCAAGGACGCAAGCGCCGCCCTCGAGCGCGCGGACCGAAAATCCCCAGACGATCTTGACGAAGCCGGGCGCGCGGAACGCGCGAAGCTCCGGACCGGGCAGTCCCTGAAAGCGCACGACGCCTTCCCAGGGGCGGGTCACGGCTCCCACCGCGATCTGCTGTCCGGGGATCTCGTCGAGCACCACCCATCCGACCGAGAGCGCGTCTTCGAGAAGCGAGCGCGGCTTGCTTGCCGGCAACGCGGCAGTCCTCGAAAAGCGGCTCGGAATCGAACGGAGCCAGAAGAGCGCTTTCACCACAGGCGCGCGGTTGACGTCGAGGTTCCGCAGGGCGCTGAAGGCTCGATCGGCCGGCGCTGAAACGCGGAGCTCGTGCCACTCCCGAACGTCCCAGAGCGGGAGAAATTTGTCGAGAAGCGGAACCTCCGCGGGGTCGGGATTCCAGGGCAACGAAGAATGGTGGGCGTTCATGGGCGCAAGCATGAAGATCGAGGACGCGCGTTTCGAGATCAACTTGGATCAGTTTTCAACCCGAACCCCGCCCAGAACGTGCCCGCCGCGCCGAGAACCGCGGCCACGGTGAACGTCAACGTCGGGCGCACCGTCCAGAGGGCGCCTCCGATCGCCGCGGCCCCCGCGACGGCGAAGCCGCGGATCGCGTAGTAGAGCCCCACCGTTTTTCCGCGGGAGCCCCGGTCGGCGTAATCCACGATCAGCGATTTGCGCGCCGGCTCACCGATCTCGCGCAAGCCTCCTAGAACGTAGGCGAGGAGCAGCTGCCCGAACGACCGCGACAGAACGACTGCGAGCGGAAAAAGGGTGAAGAAGAGGAACGTGGCGACGACGAAGGCCTTCTTCTCGAGACGGCCGCCGAGCGCGACGGCGGGGAAGTACGACAGGATCGCGGTCGCCATGAGCACGGAGTTCGCCAGTCCGAACTGAGACGGCGTCAGGCGAAGCACCTCGAGCGCCCACACGACGAGAAAGACGTCCGGCAGGCCCTCGCACAGACGGATGAGGCAGTCCGCGGCGAGGAGCCGTTTCAGCGTGGGATGCAGCCGTGGCGTTGACCGCGGAAAAATCACGGGACGAGGAGCCGCGGGGTCCGGCGCGTCCCGCTTCCCTCGTCGCGAGACGCCGGTCAGGACCGCGACCATGACCACCGACAGCGCGATCGAGATGAGAAACCCTGTCCGCATGCCCCGGGCCATCCCGAGCCGTTCGACGAGGAGGCCGCCGAGCGGAGGCGCGATGACGATCGGCAGGCGCTTGAGGATCGCCTGCGCCGTGAAGCCGACGATGCGCCGCGACCCTTCGAGCTCCTCTCCCACGAGGGCGAAGGACGCCGGCAGCCCCAGCGACTTCCACGCCATCACGAGAATCGAGCCGAAGAAGACCCCGGCGACCGAGCGGAAGAGGAAGTAAACGACAAAGCCGGCGGTCGTCAGCGCACCGAACAGGACGAGAGCGCGGCGATTGCCGAGCCGGTCCGAAATCCAGCCGCCCGGGTAGGCGTAGGCGGCGTCGAGCAGGTCCGAAAGCGCGCCGAAGGCGCCGACCACGACCGCCGATGCGCCGAGGAACCGCAGGTATTCCGGCAGATAGCGCGACCACAGCTCCTGTCCGAGCCCGAAAACGACCAGGCCCACCGCCAGCGGAGCGAGCGTGCCGGACAGCCCGATCGACCCTAGCCAGCTCCGCCGCGCCGCGCCGACCATCGCGAAAGTTGTATCACCTGCTAGAGATTTCAGGCGCCGGCGCTGCTAGCATCGGGGCCGTCGTGGGCGGCGGGGCGCTCCGCCGCGTCTCAGGCAGGAGGCGAGATGGCTTTCTCTCGGGCCCGCGCTCTCGTTTTGCCGGTCGCCGCGGCGGCGGTCCTCGCCTTCGGAGCGGAAGTTCATCCCGCGTCGGTGTCCGTGACGCTCCCGGGCGGTGGCGCCGGAATCGGCTTCGACGATCTCCGCTTCGCGCCGGCTGCTTCCGTCCTGCTCGCTCCTGCCGGGCGGACCGGTTCGCTCGACCTGATCGACCCGGCGACGCGGGCGGTGACCGCGATCGGAGGATTCAGCAGCACGAAAAATTTCCGCGGCGGTCATGGCGAGGGGACCACGTCGGCGGACGAGGGGAACGGCTTTTTCTTCGCGACGGATCGAACCGCGGGTGAGCTCGCGGTGATCGATCCGCGCGAGAAGCGGATCGCTTCGCGCTCGCGGCTCGCGGGGGGACCCGACTACGTGCGCTTCGTCGCTCCGACCGGCGAGGTCTGGGTGACGGAGCCCAACCAGGAGCGGATCGAGATCTTCCGGCTCGAGGGAGGGAAACCTCCCCGGCCGGTCGCTTCGGGTTCGATCACCGTCAGAGGCGGTCCCGAGTCGCTCGTCGTCGACGCGCGAAGAGGACGCGCCTATACGCACCTGTGGGAAGCCCGCACCGTGGCGATCGATCTCAAGTCACGCGGCATCGTCGCGACATGGCCGAACGGCTGCAAGGGCTCCCGCGGGATCG
Source organism: Thermoanaerobaculia bacterium (assembly GCA_035631095.1). Taxonomy (GTDB): domain Bacteria; phylum Acidobacteriota; class Thermoanaerobaculia; order UBA5066; family Gp7-AA6; genus JALYUA01. The sequence goes on along the minus strand of DASQJK010000118.1, from coordinate 17,774 downwards.
CGCTCGACGAGGACCGAGGATTTCTCTTCGCCGGATGCGCGGAAGGCAGGGCCGTGACTCTCTCTGTGGCGGACGGGCGGCAGCTCGGCACGGGCTCTTCCGGAAGCGGAGTGGACATCATCGATTACGCGCCGAAGCTCCGCCACCTGTATCTGCCGGGGGCGAAGAGCGCGACGATGGGGATCTTCGGAGTGTCGGAGAAGGGCGAGCTTTCCCTCCTGGGCACGACGCCTACGGCGGAGGGTTCACACTGCGTCGCCGCCGACCGCTCGGGCAACGCGTGGGTCTGCGACCCGAAACGCGGCGCGCTGATCGTGGTCTCCGATCCGTATCCCGCCAGCCGCTGAGCGGCGCGCGCTCACTTTCGCGGAGGGCCGTCCCCGGCCGGCCCGTCAACCGCGCGGACGCGAAAGGAATGGTCCCCGAACTTCACCTCGTCCCCGGGTGAAATCGGCGTCGTCTCGACGGCGCGGCGGCCGTTGACGAAGGTCCCGTTCGCGCTTCCCAGGTCGCGCACGCTCGCTCCGGCGCCGTCGACTCGCATGAGCGCATGGCGGCGGGAGATCGAGCGGCCGTCCAGCCGCAACACGCATTCGGGGCTCCTTCCGACCAGGTGATCGCCCGCTCCGAAAGTCATGGCCCGTCCCCTTCCCTCGAGGACGACTCCAGGCAAGACGACCGCCGAGACCACCTGCGCCGGCGCCGCGGCCGGGGGCGGCGCGGGCGGCGCCGGTTCGCGAATCGATGGCGCCGGCGGCGGACCCTCGTCAGGGGCCGCCTGGAACGCCCGCTGCATCGCCGCCTTGTCTTCCGGCGACCACTCGATCTTGGTCTTCCAGTCGCTGGGATACGGAAACTTCGTGTCCGGGCTCGACGGAGGGATGACTTTCGACTCTCCCGAGGAAACGTCTCCCTCTTCGATGTGGACCTTGAACCTCGTGCTCCCTCCGAGGTTGATTTCGTCGCCGTCGGCGAGGATCTGAGAATCGACGCGCTTGTCGTTGACGAAGGTACCGTTCGAGGAACGGAGATCCACCAGGGAAAGCTGCGCTGCGGTGCGTTCGACGCGGACGTGAAGCTTCGAGACGAGGTGGCTGTCGACGTGCACGTTCGCGGCCGGCGAGCGGCCTATCGTGATCGTCCCCCGCGGGATGTCGCGCCTCTCTCCACGCTCGGCGCCGGAGAGCGGCTCGAGCCACGCCGCCACGACTTCACGCCGGGAGATCGGGGCGGAGGGAGCGGCTTTGCGAACGAAGAGCAGCCGGTGGCGCCGCCCGAATCGCACCACGTCGAGATGGTCGAGCCGCCGCCGCTGCGTGACCGGCTGGCCGTTCAGGAAAGTGCCGTTTGCCGACCCGGCGTCTTCGATCCAGTACCCTTTTTCATCGCGGAGAATCTTCGCGTGCGAACGAGAGACTCCTTCGAACGGAAGCCGCACCTCGTTCGACGCGTCGAAGCCGACGCGGACCTCCGGAAGCTCGGGCAGCGGGAAATTCTGCTCGGGGCCGTCCCGAAAGAGCAGGACCGCGCGGATCAGATCGGCGGCCATGGCTCGACCTGGGGGTGGAAAGCGTGGCACTCCGCGCAGTCGGTGCGATTCTCGCCGCGCCGGTGGCAGCTCTGGCAGAGCGCAACGGCGGGAAGGTTCACGTTCTCGGCCTTCTTGCTTTCCTCGATCTGCGAATGGCACTTCGCGCAGGCGATCTGTTGAACGTGGGGAAGGTGACTGAAACGGGCGCGCGCAAGCTCGACGGCAGGCACGAGGACCGGTTTCATCCACCCGCCGTCGTAGACGTGACACAGCGCGCAGGGCGCGGTGATCGCTGAGATGGCGTCGAGCCGCGCCTGTTTCCCCTCGGCGCCGACCGAAGGAGCGGAGGAAACCGCGGCGAGCCGCGCGAGCTCCTCGCGCACACTCTGTATCGCCGACTCGAGCTCCGTGCGCCGGCGGGGCCGGAGGGCGGCCGCCTGGACCGTGGGCTTGTCGGGCTCCGCCAGCCGTGAAGTGAGCTCTGCGAGCCGGCGCTCGAGACCGGCCTTCCGCGCGGCCGCCGCCGCGGGATCCACCTGGCTCGCGAGCCGGACCTGGTTGTAGACGACCCACGGATCCTTGTGCGCGAGCTTTGCGATCACGGCGTTGCCCGCGGTGTCTTTCGAGACAGCAGAGCGGATCTTCGCCCACGGCGCCTGGATGTCCTGAGGAAGGACGACCGATCTCGCCGCGACCGGGTCCGTGTCGCCGATGAATCCCCCGGGAAGATGGCAGCGCGAGCACTGCTGCTCGAAGTTGAGCGCGACGAATCCGCGGCGATCGCGCGAGGGCTCGTGGCAGTAGAGACAATCGTCGAGTCTCGCCTTGCGGACCGCTTTGAGGTGCTTCTTGTGGGAGAACTGAAGGCCCTCCTCTTTCTGGAGACCCGCTTTCACCAGCGCGAACTCGGGGTGAGAGCCGAATGTTGCGAAGTGGCAGCCGCGGCACTGGCGGTCGTCTCCCGCGGCCATGGCGAAACGGCGGCCCCGGTGGTCGGTGTGGCACGTCGCGCAGTCGAGCCGCGCCGCCCGAGCGGCCGCGCGCGGGTCGCGGGCGTTCGACCACACGTGGGCGGCATTCGTCAGCCGGCCGGTCGCAAAGGGATCGTGGCACTGCTCGCAACGCTCCGTCGCCACGCGAGGCGAATGGCAGGAGCGGCACGTTTTGTCCAGCGAAGCGTGAGGAGCGGCGAGCGGGCCCGGCGAGGCGAGCGGTTCGGCGCGATGGAAGACGGCGACGAGCGTGATCCCCGCGAGGAGGATTCCGAGTGCCAGCGCCCCGGCGAAATAGCGGAGCATCGCCCGCGGGCGCACGTATCGGTTCGCGCGAGCCACCGCTCCCGGCGCGGCTAACCGCCGCATGCGCTTTCTTCCGGCGCGCTCACGGCGCCCGCCAGTAATACAGGCTGACTCCGGCGTGGTACAGGATGAGGGCGACGAAAAGCACGGCGGGCGGAACGTGGACGGCGGACCACAGACGCAGGATGCGCAGCAGCGAGTACTGTGCGTCGAGCTCCAGTTTTTCGTTGAAGATCGCCCGCAGGCCCGCGAGCCTCTCGCGCTCCGTCTCCGCGAGGAACGGAGCCATGCGATTGAAGGGAGCGAGGCGCCGCTCCCTGCCTCCCTGTACGTCGAGGAGATAGTCCCAGGAGGTATTCACCCCCGCGAGCGCCGGCTCGATCTCTTCGCTGTAGAAGCGCTCGAACATTTCCGAGGATCCCGCCGCCAGAGTCGCGGATTCGGACCGCAGCGTCTCGACGAGCTCGGGTATCCGGTCGAACACTGCCAGGACGTTCAGGCCGCTCGAGATCATCGCGGGAATCCACTTCTGCAGCCAGACACCGGCCAGACCCGTCGCGGTCGACCACGCGGAGAGAAGGAGAAGCGCCCATCCGAGAAATCCCGCCGGAGCGCGGAAGCCTTCGTGAACGAGAACGAAGACGAATCCCACCGCGCCTCCGTAGATGTGAAACTGAAGCCACCGCTGGGCGGTTCCGAACGGATAGGCGGCAAAGCGCCGGCGGAAGGGATAGAGCGCCTGCACGAATACGAGGAGCGCCGCCGCGATCCCGAAGGCCATTCCCGCCGCGTCGCCCGGACTCCATACGCGGCGGCTGCCGGACCAGACGAAGAACAGAATGCCCGCTGCGGCGACCGCGATGGTCGTGAAGAGCCACGCGGGCCGCTTCGGCCGTGCGACTTTCAATTCATCCGAGCGCCGGAAGCAGGCGCTCGACTGCTGCGACGTCCTTGAACGACACGCGGATCGCCGAGCCATGAGGGCACATCTGGACGCACGCCGGCCTGTCCCTCCCCAGGCAGAGGTCGCATTTGGTAGCGAGCGCGATGTCTTTCTTGAGAACGGGGTGGCTGAAGGGGACGCTGACGATGTTTCCCCACGGGCATCGCCGTCCGCAGTTGCCGCAACCGATGCATGAGACGGGGTCGATCGAGACTTCCGTCGTGCCGATGGGCCGGCTGATCGCTCCGGTCGGGCAGCCGATCATGCAGACGGGGTCGGTGCACTGATAGCAGGACGCCGGAACGAGCCAGTTCTGGAACTTGAACCCCTCGCGGATGAACCGCGGGACACCATCGTGAGTCTCCGCGCACGCCCGCACGCAGTCGTCGCAGCCCGTGCAGGTGTTCAGGTCGATCATGAGGACGCTCTCGCCGTGGATCAGTCCGGTGTCGATGGCCATCTGGAGGTATTCGGATTCGACCGGGTGCCTCGTCGCCCGTCCTCGCGTTTCGAGCCGGTCCGTTGCCGCCGTCCACAGCTCGCGTTTGAGCTCCGGGTACTTCGCGACCATCTCCTGAAACGCCGCGCGAGGCAGCTTGACGAGCTCGACGCTCTCGATGGCGGTGAACGAGAACGGCCACGGCTCCTCCAGGAGGATCGCGGCTTCGCCGAAGTAATCGCCCTTGCGGAGATAGGTCAGCGCGAGGTCCGCGGCACCCGATCGGGCGGAGACCTTCACGAATCCCTCGCGGACGAGGAAGAACGAATCCGCGGGCGACCCTTCTTCGACGATCAGCGCGCCGGGCTCGAACGAGACGAGCTCCACCCGTTCTTTGAGCCGCGCAATGAACTGCTCGTCGCAGCCGGCGAACAGAGACACGTTGCGCATGTGGGTCGCCAGGGCGCGCTCGCGATAGCGCTGATCCACGAACTCCTTGAACTTCGGCGCCGACCGCTGGAGTATCCGAAGGGCCGGCGTTCTCACGAGCAGGCAGCGGGTTTCGGCGGCCGCCTGCACCGTCGCGGATACGGGATATCTCGACAGCGCCGAGATCTCCCCGAAGATCTCTCCGGCCTCGAGAAGCACTCGTTCGCCGAGCTTCACCTCGTGCAGAATGTCCGAAAGGATGATGGTCCCGCTCGTGGTGGCCGGTTTCCCGATCGCCCGCTGCCGCGGAGCCGTCGCGCCGAGCTCCGCCGCTCTTTCCGAGAGGGATCGAACGCGAGAGTTGCTGCGTGTGGCCTGGAGAGGCGTCTGCTGATGAGTCGGCAGATTCTTGAGCACGACCTCGACAACGCCGTCCAGTACGTAGTAGGCGGCATCGGAGAACTCACCCTCACGGAGGATCGTTTCTCCCGCCAGGTAGCGGGCGGGCAGGACGTAGGGCTGGATCTTCTTCAGAACCGTTTCAGCGAGACCGGCAAAAGGAGGAACGGCCGCGAGCTCAGCCAGCGACAGAGTCTGTTCGGGTCTCTCCAGCGCGTGGGGAAAGGCGCGGGAAAAGAAGCCGGCATCTGCGGGAGCAGTGCTCCCCGAGGTCATTTTTTTTCCGCGTCGGCCGTCAGAGTCCGCTCGAAGGCGAGGATCTTTTCGGCCTGCTGAGGAGTGAGATCGTCCACCGCTTCCATTTTTCCAAGACCGTCCAGCATCGCCTTCTTGATCTCCGCGTCGCTCTTCGACTGGGCCTGCTTGGATCCGAGGTGCACGATTTTCGCATCCACGAGCTGATACATGCGCGGAACGCCTTCACCGCGCGCGCCATGGCACTTCTGGCAGAACTTCCCGTACAGGTTCTTCCCCGCCTCGACGTCGGCCGGAGTCGACGGCGGCGCCGCATCCACGCCCGACTGCGCGTAGAAGACCGCCGCCGCGCTCACGACCGCCATGAGAAGCCGGGCTGGTTTCATTCTGAGATCTCCCTGGACCGGCAGGTTGGACTCGCCTCGATTCTAATATTTGTACTTGACGAAAGCGGCGACCTGGTTCGCCGTGTAGTTGCCGTACCGTGAGTTCAGGAAAATGTAACGCTGGACGTTGACGGGAAGTCCGCCGGAGGTGAGCGAGCCCTGCGCGTACGGCTGGAGGTTGTTCAGGTAGAAGTCGTCTACTGCATAAGGCTCATAGCGGTAGCGCACTCCGACCTGGAGTCCCGGCCGGATGCGATAGGTGACACTTGCGAGCAGCTCCTGATACCGGTTCTTCGTGTCGGGATAGTTGTACGCGCCCGCCGTCAACGGCGAGTTGGCCTGGATCGGGAACGGGTTGAAGGTGTGGATGACGTCTCTCGCGTCGGAGATCGAGTACGACCCGTCGAACATCCACCGTTCTCCGTCCGTGGCGATGTTCACACCGATGATCAAGGCATCCAGGTGGCTGTTGCTGGTCCGATCCCAGGTATTTGCGATGGGGTATTGAGCGCAGCAGGCGGTGACGCCCGGGACCGCTCCCGGAATCAGATGACCGATGCCGAGATACTCCAGCCGGTTCTGCTGGTGGGAGTAGTTGGCGTAGAAGTAGCCGTGCTCTCCCGGCGTCCACGTCACCTCGGCCGTGACGTTTCTGGCTTCGTCGAAGGTGAGTCCGTAGAAACCCTCCGCGTAGTCGTCTCGGAGGTACCTGTAAGAAGCCGACAAGGTCAGCTGCTTGCCGAGCCGGAAGTCTGCCCAGACTGAGCCGTCGTGCTGGGTGCGCGGCGTCTCGTCGTATCTGCGAAGCAGGTTGAACTCCAGGGGCACCGTCGGGTCGAACTGCGTCTGCGGAGTCACGACCCAGGTGTTGGTCGCGGGCACGAACGTGAACGGCACGGTCTTGTAGAGATCGACGGAACGTTTTCCGTACTGGTAATCCGCGCGTACGGTCAGGTCCGTCGTCGGAGTGAAATCTAGGCGTACCTTTCCCATGTTCTCGTCCGTGCGCGGGGCGTCCCGGAAAGTCCGGTTCCAGGCCTGCCAGTGGTACTCGAGAGTGGTGGTGAGGGCGTGAGAGAAGTCGTACCGCCAGCTCGCGATGCCGTCCTGCCGGATGAACGACGTCGGGCGATTCACGATCGGCACGTTGTAGTAGTCGACGGCCGTGAGGAAATAGGAGTCTCCGAATCGGGAGACGCCCGGGAACACGAACTGCGGACTCTGGTTGTCCAGATGCTCCGAGCGATATTCCAGGCGGAACGTCATCGGCTGGATCGCGCGGCTCACGACCGCGTAATTCTGGTCCGTCGTCACGATCTTTCCGTTCAGCGACTGGGCCGGCAGCGCTGAAACCGACGTGAGCGAGACGCCCGGAAGATCGGGAGAGGTCAGGGCCGTGTTGAGCGTGAAGGGCAGGAACGGGTCGTTCTGTGTCGACCGCGACCAGGCAAACAGGCCCCGGACCTGGGTGTCCCGCGGAAGGTCCCAGCCGGCCCGGAGCGTCAACCTCTGAAAATCGGTGTCCGGCGTCGTCGCGAGCTGGGCTCGCACGAATCGCTCTCTTCCCACGTTTCCGCCGGGAGTGGTGGCAACCGCGTCCGTGATCCGGAACGGGTTTTCGTACGTGATCGACGAAAGTCTGTTCCGATAAAAGGTGTAGTCGTAGTCGAGGCCGACCCGCCAGTTGGTTCCGGAGAGCCGCGCCCCCGTATTCAACGAGTCCGTCCGGTCGTCGATCGGCGCGGGAAGCTCGACTCCGAGGGCCTCCCAGATCCCGTCTCCCGCCGGGCCGATGGCCTGCCGGGCGAACGTGCCCGTGCCGACCGGCCTCGAACCGGTCTTGTGGATGTGAAGCACGCCGAAATGCAGCTCCAGAAAATCTGCGGGCGAGACCGACTGCCGGAACGAGCCGGTCTCCCGCCGGAAGCCCACGTCGACGCGGGGCGCGACGGCGAGCTCCCCTCGAACCAGGTCGAGGAAGCTCGGCGGAATGTTCTGGGGCGGCTGGCCGTCCACGGCACCCTGGAAAGCGGCGCGAATCGCCGGGCTGACCTGCAGAAAACCGGGCCGGGTCTCCTGCTCGAGTGTCGGCGAGCGCGAATAGAACCTCGGTATCTCGTCCCAGGAGAGCTCGGTCCGGAAGACCCCGACCCGCCAGACTTCCGCTTCGATCCGCTGGTCCTTCTCTCGGATGTCCCGCGCGCGCAGCCACGCGATGTAGGGCGAATCCTTGTCGACGAAAGTCAGATCGAGCGCGCGCAGAAAGAAGCCCCGCGGCACCTCCCGGTACTCCTGGAACTTGCCGGGCAGGGCGCCGTCGAGGTCGTACGTCGAAACCCCCACCTCTGTGAAGATGTGCCAGGTCTGCGGCGCGGCTGGCTTCGCCGGCTCGGCGGCGGCCCCCGCTTTCGCCCGCTCCTCCGCGAACGCCAGGCGAAGAGGCGACCCCGCGGCGAGCGCCGGAGCGGACGTTTCCGATTCCTCCGCGGGCAACCAGGCGCACGAGCCGATCGCGCACGCGAGGACGATCGACGTGAAGGCGGTTCTCCTGTTCATCCCAGTCATCTCAATGCGTGAACGTCCGTCCGGACGGATGGTTCGATCCGTGAACCTGGTTATGGCAGTTTGCGCAGCCCTGATTGAACGTGAAGACGTCGAATCCGGCGACCGTCTGGTGGCGATTGAGCATCTGCATGTGGCACTGCTGGCAGAGCATGTGAAGACGCGTCTTGAGCAGCATCGGGTTGTTGGACCCGTGCGGCGTGTGGCAGTTCTGGCAGTTTTCGCGGACGGGAGCGTGCTCCCAGAGGAAGGGGCCGCGCAGCTCGGCGTGGCACGTGTAGCAGAGGTCGTTCGTCGAAACGGCGCCGATCATCTTCGGCGTCTCGCTGCCGTGCGGGTTGTGGCAGGTTGCACAGGGAATCTTCTCGTCGTGGTTTTCCGTCCGGAAGAGGTGCGTCGACCGCTGGTAGTACGCCTTGCGAAGGTCGTTGTGACATCCGGTGCACAGCTCGCCTTCGGAAAACGCGACGAGCTCCTTGGACGCGGATTTCGCGTGGTGCGTGCTGTGGCACGAGACGCAGCTCATCCCCTTGCGGTCGTGCTCGCTCGCCGTCCACGCGATCCTGCGGTGCTCGCGCGCGTGGCACGCGAGGCACATGCGATCCACGTCCCGGGCGGCCATTTTCGGCGGGTTGAGAATGTCTTTCGCGAGCGTGGTCTCGTTGTGCTTCTCGCCCGGGCCGTGGCACGTCTCGCATGTCGCCTCCGAACCTCCGGCCATGAAGTGGGCGCTCTTGCCGTGCACCTCGTTGACGAATTCCTCGACGACCTTCCGGTGACACTGGAGACACTTCCCGGCGACGATCTGCTCGGCGGTCCGAGGGCGCCTGGTGGGGGTCGGCTCGGGCACGGAAGGAGTCGCGGCCGCGGCGGGGGTCTGCCCCTCGCGCTGGATCGGTCCGCCGAAGGGGGTCGAGACGGCTGCGGCGGCGGCGACCGCACCGAAGGCGAGCAGGGAAAATGTCCGAATGGCCGGGTGCCACCGGGTCATGAAACCTCCGCCTGACGCTCTTCTGAGTTTTCGAATCCCGGGGAAGGTACTGACGCGATTTAAGCCGAGAGGTCGCGATTCGTCAAGACATTGCGTGGCACCTGCTATACAGGGGCTCAGCCGGCGGGAGCCTCCTCCATGCGGCGGTGATCCGCGGGTACACCTTGTGCATCGAGTCCGGATATCGTCTCAAACGGGCCGAACTGAAGGTCGGAGAGAATTGAATTCGCGCCGCGTGGAGGTCTGATGGCTGCAGGCGGAAGCGCACCCGGGGTCAGGACAGGCATCCGGGGCCTCGATGACGTAGTCGGCGGGGGATTGCCTGCCAACCGCATGTACCTGGTCCAGGGCGACCCGGGCGTCGGCAAGACGACGATCGGCCTCCAATTCCTGCTCAACGGTCTGGCGGCGGGAGAGCACGGCCTTTACGTGACGTTGTCGGAAACCGCGGAGGAGCTCGAGGCGGTGGCGCGTTCTCACGGCTGGGACCTCAGCGGGATCACCGTCCACGAGGTGATGCCGAGCGCGTCGCTTCTGCTCGCCGAAGACGACAGCACTCTCTTCCAGCCCTCCGAGATCGAGCTCGGCGAGACGACCCGGGCGATCCTGACCGAGATCGAGCGCACCGGGGCAACACGGGTCGTCGTCGACTCGCTGTCGGAGATCCGCCTTCTATCGCAGAGCGCGCTTCGATACCGGCGGCAGATCCTCGCTCTCAAGCACTTCTTCGCGGGCAGGCACATCACGGTGCTGCTTCTCGACGACGGAACGTCCGAGGCTGGCGACATCCACCTGCAATCCATCGCCCACGGCGTGATTCGGATCGAGCAGCTCGCACCTCTCTACGGAGCCGAGCGGCGGCGCCTCCGGATCGTCAAACTCCGCGGCGTCAGCTTCCGAGGCGGATTCCACGACATGAAGATCGAGACGGGCGGGGTGGTCGTCTTTCCGCGGCTCGTCGCGGCGGAGCACCAATCCACCTTTCCATTCGACCCGGCCACGAGCGGACTGCCCGAGTTGGACGCGCTTCTCGGGGGCGGGCTCGATCGCGGGACAACCAACCTCATCATGGGTCCCGCCGGGTCCGGCAAGTCATCGATCGCCGCGCAGTACGCGGCCGCCGCGGCGCAGCGGGGCGAAGCCGCGTATATCTTCACCTTCGAAGAGGGGCTTGGAACCCTCTTGAGGCGCAGCGAGCTCCTCCATATCCCGCTCCGGGCGGGTGTGGACGATGGCCGCGTGGTCGTGCAGCAGGTCAACCCGGCGGAGCTCACCCCGGGCGAGTTCGCGACGTTGGTGCGGGCCCGCGTCGAACAGGACTCCGCACGCGTCATCGTGATCGACAGCGTCAACGGTTACCTGAGCTCCATGCCCGAAGAAAATTTCCTGGTGCTGCAGCTCCACGAGCTGTTCAGCTATCTGCGCCAGCGCGGGGTCGTCGTCATCCTCACGCTGGCGCAGCAGGGGTTGATCGGAAACATGGCGAACCCCGTCGACGTGAGCTACCTGTCGGACACCGTGATTCTTCTGCGCTACTTCGAGACGGCCGGAGAGATCCGCAAGGCCATCTCCGTTTTCAAGAAGAGAAGCGGCGGGCACGAGCCAACCATTCGCGAGCTCGTCATGGACGCCGGCGGGATTCGCGTCGGCGCTCCACTCAGCAACTTCCGCGGGATCCTGACGGGAACCCCGATTCCGACGAAAAGCGCAAGGACCTCTGCGTCGCGAACGGAAGATGCCGGCGGACGCTGAACACAACGAGATCCGGGTCCTCGTACTCGCGCCGGTGGGGCGCGACGGAGCGCTCGCGGCCCGGGTCCTGCACCAGGCGGGAATGGCAACGACCGTGTTGACCAGTCTTCCGCAACTCCGCGCGGAGATCGGCGAAGGGGCGGGTGCCGTGCTCATCACGGAGGAGGTCCTCACACCGGAAGCGATCGACGACCTCGCGGAGATTTTCCGGACCCAGCTCCCGTGGTCGGACCTTCCCGTGCTCGTTTTCTTCGCGGGCGAAGGACGCCGCGACTCGTTTCCTCCCGCCGTTCGCAAGCTCGGTGAGATCGCGAACATCACGCTGCTGGACCGTCCTACGCGCAAGGTCACGCTCGTCTCATCGGTTCGCGCGGCGCTCCGCGCCCGGCGGCGGCAGTACGAGGTGCGCGAGCTCCTCCTCGAGCTCGAGGCGAGCGTGCGCCAACGCGACCAGTTTCTCGCCATGCTCTCGCACGAGCTGCGCAATCCTCTCGCCGCAATCGTCACCGCCGTCAACCTCATGCGCCGGCGCGCGGCGGGATCTCCGTCGCACGAAACGGAGGTGATCGAGCGGCAGGCGGAGCTCCTGTCGCGGCTGGTCGACGATCTTCTCGACGTCTCGCGCGTGACGCTCGGAAAGGTGGCCCTCGCCCCGGTTCCTACCGACGTGCGCGAAGTGCTGGAGCGCTGCATCCAGTCGCTTTCGTCCGTAGCTCAGGCTCGCGGCGTCCGGACGGCGTTCTTCTCCGAGGAGGGCGAGCGCCCGGTCGTTCGAGGAGATCCCCTGCGCCTGGAACAGATCTTCGGCAACCTGCTCACGAACGCGATCAAGTACACGCCGCCGGGGGGGACGGTCACGGTCTCACTCGCCTCGGAGGGCGGCATGGTGCAGGTTCGCGTGTCCGACACGGGCGTCGGAATCGACGCGGACGTTCTGCCGAGGATCTTCGAGCCGTTCACCCAGGCGAGCTCGACGCTCGATCGGGCGCAGGGCGGCCTCGGGATCGGCCTCACGCTCGTTCGGAACCTGGCCCACCTCCACCATGGGACCGTGACGGCCGAGAGCGCGGGGCGCGGGAAGGGAAGCTCGTTTGTGGTGCGTCTTCCGATTGCGAACGAGGCGCCGCCGCCGGCCCCGCAGCCGGAAGAGACGACGTCCCTGCCGCCGCGGGCAGCCTCGCCGCGGCGGATTCTGGTCGTCGAAGACAACCTCGACCTGCGCGAGGGATTGAAATCGCTCCTCGAAGAGGCGGGACACGAGGTCCTGACCTCCGCGGACGGCGAGGACGGGGTGCGCATCGCGCTTTCCCGCAAGCCCGACGTGCTGCTCATCGACATCGGCCTGCCGAAGCTCGACGGGTACAGCGTCGCCGTCAGCGTGCGGGCGGGGCTCGACCGGCCCGCGTTGCTCGTCGCGATTACCGGCTACGGACTTCCCGAAGACCGGCGCCGCGCGCTGGCCGCCGGGTTCGACGATCACCTGACGAAGCCCGTGTCCGTGCGGGCCGTGCTCGAGCTTCTCGACCGTCTGGAGCCCGCCGCGGGATCTCTCGAGCGGGACAGTCGTCCGAAACCGAACGCTTTCGTCCCGGCGCCGGGCAGGGTGCAGAGCCCCGAGGGCTCGCGCTAGACCGCTTTACGAGGAAATTTCGAGGCGGGGTGACGCCCTCGGCCTGGCACATCGCTCGCTTCGACGCGTCCAGCCGATGACCCATTTCGACCGCGCAACGCGCATTGCCCCGTGAGGGCACTCCTCTTCGACCTGCGGTCGGCCGCGCGAACCTTGTCGCGCACTCCGGCGTTCGCGGTTCTGGCGATCCTCACCCTGGCGCTCGGAATCGGCGCCAACACCGCCGTCTTCTCGATCGTCGACGCGGTGCTGTTCCGGCCGCTTCCTTTTGCCGACCCCGATCGGCTGGTCCGGATCTTCGCGGTCGATCGTCCCGCGAGGTACGTTTCCAACTCCTCCTATCCCGTATACCGGGATTACCGCGACGGGACGCGCTCCTTCTCCGGCCTCGCTGCGTATTGCGATTCGATTGCCGTGCACGTGTCCCTCTCCGGAGCGGCGCCGGAGCGCCTGACAGCCGCGGTGGTGACCGGAAACTTCTTCGGCGTTCTCGGCGTCGGCGCGCAGCGAGGGCGGCTCATCGCGCCTTCCGACGACCGCGCCGCCGGCGCGAATCCGATCGTCGTCCTCGCCGACGGGTTCTGGAGGCGCGGCTTCGCGGCGGACCCGTCGGCGATCGGCCGCACGATCCGTCTGAACGGCCGCGCGGTCACGGTCATCGGGGTCGCGCCGCCCGGGTTCTTCGGCGTGAGCTTCGACTCGCTCCCGGACGTGTGGCTTCCCCTGTCCATGACGGAGCAGGCGGAGCCCGAGTGGGGCAAAGAGGTGCCGGACCGGGGCTTCTCCTGGCTCGACGTCGTCGGGAGGTTGAAGCCCGGCGTCTCGATCGCGCAGGCGCAGGCGGAGCTCGACGTGCTCGCGTCCGCCCGCGAAAAGACGCAGCCGGAGGACAAGAAAGACCCGTGGGCGCGGGTCTACGCCGTCCGCGACGCCGTCGTCAATCCGGACATGGCCGCGGGCACGAAACGCCTGTCGTGGATCCTCGCGGGTATCGTCCTGCTGGTCCTCGCCATCGCGTGCGCGGACGCTGCGGGACTCCTGCTCGCGCGCTCGGAGAGGCGGCGGCGCGAGATCGCGATCCGGAGCGCTCTCGGCGCATCGAGAAGCCGGCTCGTGACTCAGTTTCTCTTCGAGTCGATCCTCCTCGCCGTCGCGGGAGGCGCGGCCGGGCTCGTCATCGCCTGGTGGCTCGTCGCCGCGATCCGTGCTCTCGCGCCGGCGGACTTTCCCATCCCTCTCGACGCCGCCGCGGCCCTGCCCGACGTCCGTGTCATCGCTTTCGCATTCGCGGCTTCTCTCGTCACCGGAGCCGCCTTCGGGCTTCTTCCCGCCCTCCGCGGCTCGCGGGGCGATCTCGTTCCGGACCTGAAGGGGGAGAGAGGACGCGGCGGCTCGGGAAGCATGGCCCTGCGGGACGCGTTCTCGGCGGGCCAGGTCGCACTCTCGGCGGTCCTTCTCGTCGGCGCTGCCCTTCTCCTCCGCACGCTGGCGGCGGAGCGGACGGTGGCCCCCGGGTTCGACGCGGAGCGCGGCGTCGTCTTCACGGTGGACCTCGCGCGACAGGGATATTCGGAGGAGCGGCGCCTGCCCGTCTTTTCGCAGATCCTCGAATCGGTCCGGGGCGCGCCCGGAGTGCGCACGGCGGTCCTCGGCTGGATGATCCCGATCGCAAACCGGGGGATGGTGGTCACCATCGACCGCGCGCCCGACGCGCGGATGCGAACGGTCGATCTCAACCTCGTCGGGCCGGGCTTCTACTCGGCGCTCGGCGTGCCGTTGCTCGCCGGGCGTGAGTTCCGCGATTCCGACACGGCGAACTCCGCCCGTGTCGCGGTGGTCAACGAGGTTCTCGCGGCCAAGCAGTGGCCCGGAGAGAGCCCGGTCGGAAAGGTCCTTCCGGACGTCGGCATGGCGAAGGGGCCGCTGACGGTGGTCGGCGTCGTGGCCAACGCGAGGTTCCGGTCGCTCAGGGACCCCATCCGGCCGATGCTTTCGGTTCCCTTCGCGCAGTTCCCGCGGCCGTCGGGATCCATCCTCGTCCGCACGACGGGAAATCCTTCGGCGACCGTCCCCGCGATCCGCGCGGCCGTCGCGGGCGTCGACCCGGACCTGCCGGTCTACGGCGTCCGCACGCTGCGCGACCGCGTGGCGGGATCGCTCGGACAGGAGAGGCTCCTCGCCTCGCTGCTCGCCGGATTCGCGGCGCTCGCTCTCGGTCTTTCGGTCGCCGGGATCTACGGCGTGGTCTCTTCCTCGGTCGAGGCGCGGCGCCGGGAGTTCGGCATCCGGCTCGCGCTCGGAGCGGACCGCCGCCGCCTCCTTGCCGACGTGCTCGGCCGGTGCGTGCGCGTCGCCGCGATCGGCCTCGCGATCGGGGTGCCCGCCGCGCTGCTGGCTTCGCGCTCGCTCGCGACGATCCTTTTCCAGGTCTCGCCCACCGACCTCGCGAGCGTCGCCGCGGCCATCGCCGTCCTCGGTGCGGCCGCCATCCTTTCGGGAGCTCTTCCCGCGAGGCGCGCGGCGAACACGGACCCGACCGAGTCGCTCCGCGCCGAATAAGCCGCCTGCCAGGCCGGCCTGCCGGCGGTTTACGCTAGGCCCTGTCCGATGTTCCCCACGACGCATCGCAGCCTCGTCCTCGCTCTCGCGAGCGGAGCTCCCGAGGAACGCGCCCGCGCGTTCGAGACCCTCCTCGCCGTGTACTGGAAGCCCGTCTACAAGTACCTGCGGGTGCGATGGAGCCGGACGCGCGAAGAGGCGGAGGACCTCACCCAGGGCTTCTTCGCGCGCGCGTTCGAGAAGGAATCTCTCGTCTCCTACGACGCCGGAAGGGCGAGCTTCCGCGCTTTCCTCCGCACTCTTCTCGACCGGTACGCCTCGAATGAACGGAAGGCCGCTCTGCGCCAGAAGCGGGGCGGCGGCGGGACGCACCTCGACTTCGACTCCGCGGAGCAGGAGATCGGGCGCGAGCCTGCCGCGTCGGCCAACCCCGAGGAGTACTTCCACCAGGAATGGGTCCGCAGCGTCTTCTCGCTCGCCGTGGACCGCCTGCGCGCGTCGTGTGAGGGCCGCGGCCGCTCGAAGCACTTCTCGCTCTTCGAGGCATACGACCTCGAAGACGACCAGCGCGTTTCGTACGCGGATCTCGCCTCGCGCTTCGGGCTCACGGAGACCGCCGTCACCAATCACCTCGCGTCCGTGCGACGCGAATTTCGCGAGATCGTTCTCGACACCCTGCGAGAGGCGACCGCGACCGAGTCGGAGTTCCGCTCCGAGGCGCGCGCGCTTCTGGGAGTGACGCCGTGACCTGGCTCTCGAACGGCGCCGTCGAGCGCCTCCGGTCGGCCGCCGAGCGCCCGGATTTTTCCGGTACCCGCTACCGTCTTCTGGGGGAAATCGGGCGCGGAGGGATGGGCGTCGTCTACGAAGCGGAGGACGGAGCGCTCGGGCGCCGCGTGGCGGTCAAGGTCCTCGCCGCTGAGCTCGCTTCGTCGAAGGAGGCGGATCGCCTGCGAAGGGAGGCGCGCACCGTCGCCGCTCTCGAGCATCCCGGCATCGTTCCCGTGCACGACGTCGGAGAGCTGCCGGACGGTCGCGTGTACTACGCGATGAAGCTCGTGCGGGGCGAGCCTCTCGATGCGTGGGCGCGGCGGACGCCGTCCCGAACCGAGCGGCTTCGGGCGTTTCTTCGCGTCTGCGAAGCGGTCGGTTTCGCGCATGCGAACGGCGTGCTCCACCGGGATCTCAAGCCGGCCAACGTCATGGTCGGCGAGTTCGGAGCGGTGCTCGTCATGGACTGGGGCCTCGCGCGGGGCCGGGACGAGCCGGCGGCGGGCTCGATCGGCGGCACTCCCGGTTGGATGTCGCCGGAACAGGAGCGAGGCGACGAGGAGGCGCTCGACGCGGCGTCGGACGTCTACGGCCTCGGCGCGATCCTGCGCTTCCTCGCACAGGAGGGCGGTGAGCCGGTGCCGAAGCCTCTGCAGGCGGTCGTCGAGAAGGCGATGCGGGAGGCGAAGCAGGACCGCTACGCCGGGGCGGGGGCGCTCGCCGCGGACGTGACTGGCTTCCTCGATGGCCGCCCCACGACCGCTTACCGCGAGAATGCCCTCGAAAAGGCGGGCCGTTGGCTCTCGCACAACCGGCCGCTCGTGACGATCGTGGCCGCCTACATCCTCATGCGGGCGATCGTCTTTTTCTTCTTCCGGCGCTGACCCGCTAAAGGGCCGCTCGAACACGTTGTATCTCTGTGAGGAGGAAAGGAAAGATGAACAAGATCGTTCTCGGGCTCCTGCTCGGCGGCGTCCTCGGGATCTTCGACGGGCTGACGGCGTGGTTCACGCCGGAGGCGCGGCCGGCGATCGTCGGGATCGTCGTCGGTTCCAGCATCAAGGGAATGATTGCGGGAATCGCCGCCGGCTGGTTCGCTCGGAAGGTGAACTCGGTGCCGGCGGGAATCGCCTTCGGGTTCGCGGTGGGACTGTTCCTCGCCTTCCTCATCGCGATGATGCCGTCGGCGACGGGAAAGCACTACTACTTCGAGATCATGCTGCCGGGAAGCATCCTCGGAGCGGTCGTCGGATGGGCGACGCAGCGCTACGGCCGGAGGACCCGCGCCGCCGTCGCGTAGACATTTATCGGCGCCGCGTCAAGCTTTTTCCGACGCGAAGCGCGTCCTCGATTTGAGGCATGGACGTCCGCCGTGCGGCGGGTACACTCCTCTCCGGAGCCACGATGATCCCGGAAGTCTTCGAGTGCCCGCGCTGCGAAAGGCAATTCGTCGTAGACGGCTTGCCCGAAGAGGCAAACCAGGAAGTCCACTGCCCGCAGTGCAGCCGCTTCCTGGGAATCCGCGACGTGGCCTTCGTGCTCCGCACGGAAGTCGACGAGCTGATCGAGCGCCTCACCTTCGAGAAGGACCGGCTCGAAAAAGACGAAGCGATCTACGGGATGACCGACTGCGACGCCGAGATGAAGTTCTACGGCCGCGAAGTCTCCCGCGTCATCCAGGTCCTGCGCGGAGCGCTCAAAGAGCTGCGCCAGCTGCAGACGGAGTACCGCGTTCGAGAGTAGCTTTCGTGGCGTGACGAGCCGCCCGTGACGCGGCGTCCGACTCCGGGAGACGCGGCGGCCCACCCTCGGAAGACGAAACCTGGCCG
>DASQJK010000117.1:0-8141 GCA_035631095.1 Thermoanaerobaculia bacterium | reverse complement strand
ATACGCGGGGGCGACCCTCCTCGGCAGGCGGCTCCTCTCGGCCGCGGCGGGCCGCCCCGGAGCCGCGGACCGGGTGCGCAGGTACTTTCTGATCCGCTTCGCGGCCGCCGACGCCCTCGCGATCTTCGGTCTCGCGGCCGGCTTCAAAGGGGCTCCCGCCGCGGATTCGGCGATCCTTTTCGGTGTTTCGGCCGTGGCCCTGATCGCCGCAGCCCCCACGCGGAGAGCGTGGGCGGCCGCATGGCTTCTGACGAGCGGCTGATTCGCGCCCCGGTTGCCCCGTTCCCCCGCCTTCTGATAAAACCCGCAACTGATAACAAGTGTCCCGGCAGTGAATGCGGGCGAAGGCCCGCTTTTTTATTCGAATGAAAGTGAGCGAAAAAACGGTCCAGGAGGTCGCCTCGATCGCCTCGGAAAAGGGCTGCCGGCTCCTCGCTCTCGAAGGGGCCGGCGCGGGGCGTTTCTCGGTGCTCCGGGTCATCCTCGAGCGAGCCAACGGTGACCCGGTGACGGTCGAGGATTGCGAGGCCGTCTCGCGGGAAGTTTCCGAGCTCCTCGACCGTTCGGACGAGATCCCCCACCGCTACACGCTGGAAGTTTCGTCCGCGGGGCTCGACCGCAAGCTCTACTCGCTCGAAGACGCGCTGCGGTTCGTGGGGCGGCGAGTCGCGGTGAAGTCGGAGACGCCGGTCGAGCCGGAATATCTCGGCGAAGCGAGAGGAGCGCTCTCCGCCGCGCGCAACTTCTCCGGCCGGCTCGAATCGGTCGAGGGAGACCGGCTCAGAGTCGTTGATGAGGCGGGACGCAGAATTTATAATGTCCGTTTCGGCGATATTCGCTCGGCGAGGCTGGACCATGAGTGGCCGGAGCGCCGTTAGGGGCAGGGAGAGACGGTTCCAAGATGATTATTGATCCGTCGGTCATCCGACAGGTTTCGCGGGAGAAGGACATCGATCCGGAGAAGATGTTCGGCGCCCTCGAAGAGGCCATGTCTTCCGCGGCGCGGAAGTTCTACCACGACAAGGCCGTCGTGACGTCGATCGACCGGAAGACCGGCGAGATGACGGCCTACTCGCGCCGGACCGTCGTCGAAGAGCTCGACACCGAATCCGAGGAACCGCCTCCGCAGATCCTTCTCGACGAAGCCAACGAGCTCGTCAAGAAGCACGGTACGAAGGGGGACGTCCGGATCCTGCGCCCGGCGGGCGAAGGCGAGCCGCCGTCGGAAGTCTCGGAAGTGGCTCTGGGCGACGAGATCCGGCAGTACCGCGAGCCGGTCGGCCTCGGCCGCATCGCGGCGCAGACCGCCAAGCAGGTGCTCTACCAGAAGGTGCGCGAGGCGGAGCGCGACAACATCTACAACGAGTTCTTCCCGAAGCTGGGCGAGCTCATGAGCGGGACGGTGAAGCGCTTCGAGCGCGGCGACATGATCGTCGACCTCGGCAAGACGGAAGCGATCATCCCCCGGGACCAGCAGTCGCGCGCGGAGCGCTACGGTCAGGGCGAGCGGATCCGCTCGATCCTCTACGACGTCCACAAGAATCCCAAGGGTCCCCAGCTGGTCCTTTCGCGCACCGATCCGCGCCTGCTGATCCGGCTCTTCGAGATGGAAGTGCCGGAGATCTACGACGGCACCGTCGTCATCAAGGGCGCCGTCCGCCAGCCGGGCGAGCGTGCCAAGGTGGCGGTGCGCTCGCGCGAGCGGGACGTGGACCCCGTGGGCGCGTGCGTCGGCATGCGCGGCAGCCGCGTTCAGTCCATCATGCGGGAGCTTCACGGCGAGAAGATCGACGTGATCCTGTACTCCGAGGACCTGATCACGTTCGCGCAGAACGCGCTCGCACCGGCCAAGATCACACGCGTCTCGCCGATCCACCACGAAGACGGCACGATGAGCCTCGACTGCGTGGTCGAGGACGACCAGTTGTCGCTCGCGATCGGCAAGAAGGGACAGAACGTCCGGCTCGCTTCCGCTCTCATCGGGATGAAGATCGAGATCAAGGGCGAGAGCGAGGTCAAGGGAGAGGTCGCGGAAGCCCTGTCGCGGATGCTGCAGGCGTCCCGCCGGCGATCGACTCCCCTGACCGACGTGGAAGGGATCGGAGAGAAGACGGCGGAAAAGCTCGTGGAGGCCGGCATCTCGACGGTCGGAGACGTCCTGGACAAGACGGCCGAAGAGCTCGCCGAAATCCCCGGCCTCGGCGGCAAGACGGCGGAGAAGATCCTCGAAGCCGCGCGAGCCTTCGACGCGCGCCCCGAGCCTGAGGAGTCGGAAGAGTCGCAAGAGGAATCGGGAGACGAAGGCGAAAACCTTTCGGAGACGGCGGAAGAAACCACCGTCGGGGAGTAGTCGAGCAGGTATGGGAAAGATCCGAGTCGAGGAACTGGCCGCGCAGATGGGCATCGGCAGCAAGGAAGTGCTCTTCCTTCTGCAGTCGATCGGCGTGGACGTGAAATCCCCTCAGGCGGCGCTCGACGAATCCACCGTTCTGGCGATCCTCCAGGGCAAGACGCACGCGCCGAAGCAGCTCATCGTGCGCGACACCGAGGCCCGCGCTCCGCGGCCGCAGAAGAGCGCCTTGTCGCGAATCAAGATCATCGAGAAACCGGCGGGTAAGTCCGACGAACCCGAGGAGCCGGCCCCGGCTCCCGCCCGACGCGAAAAACCGGCGCGAGCCGCGATTCCGGCGGAGCCCGCACGGACAGCCGTCATACCGGAGGAGGAGCCGGAGCCCGCGCGCGAGACGCCGGCAGCGCCCCCGGCGGCCGCTGCGCCGGCTCCGCCGCCTCCCCCCGCCGCCCCTGCCCCTTCCGCCGGTTCGGCCGCGGCGTCTTCGGCCACCGCGAGCGCGGCCGGCGCCGCTGCGTCTTCCGGCGCTTCCGCGGCCGGGACTCCGGCGGCGAAGCCACTGCCGAGAAAGATCGTTCTTCCTCCGCGGCCCGTGATTCCGCCGCGTCCTCCGGCCGGACCGCAGCCCCGCCCGATGGGCCCCTCCGCTGGAGGCGCGGGACGGCCGATGGGACCCGCCGGAGGGCCGGCGAGCCGTCCCATGGGTCCCGCGGGAGGCCCGATGGGCCGGCCGATGGGGCCCGCCGCAGGTCCGATGGGCCGGCCGATGGGACCGGCCGGTCCCGCAGGGCCTTCGGTTTACCGCCCCGCTCCCGGAGGGCCGGGAGCACGGCCGCTCGGCGGCCCCGGCGCGGGACGGCCGATGGGGCCCGCTCGTCCCGGAGGCCCGGCCGGCCGCCCGATGGGGCCCGCGGGAGCGCGCGGAGCGCCCCCGCCGGCGGCGGCGGAAGGCCGCCCTGCCCCCAAGCGCAAGAAGGACGACAAAGAGGAAGCCAAGAAGACCGCCAAGAAGGGCGGCGCGAAGCCGAAGATCACGGTCGCCGACGAGGTGGACCTGCGCGAGTTCGTCGGCGCGTACGAGGAAGACACCTACTCCGACATCTCGCTGCCGTTGATCGAGAAGACCGGCGAGGGCGACGAGCCGGCGGCCGCCGCGGCGGCGCGCCCGATCTCCAAGTCCGCGCTTCGGCGCGCCGCCAAGGAGACCCGCGCGCACGATTCCGGAAAGCTCCTCGAGTTCAAGAAGCCGCTCCCGACCGGGCCCGTCTTCCTTTCGGAGGGCGTCACGGTCAAGGAGCTCTCCGAGAAGCTCGGCGTGCTCGCCAAGGACATCCTCCGGCTGCTCATGCAGCGCGGGATCATGGCCACGGTCAACGCTCCGCTCGACGCGCAGACGGCGATCCAGATCGCGAAGGAAGTCGGGGCGGAAGCCGCCGTCGTTTCCTTCGAGGAAGAGCTCGAGCTGTCGCGGACCGCGGAGGGAATGCCGGGAGAGCCGGGCACGGCGACGTCGGCGCCCCGCGTTCCGCGCGCGCCCGTCGTGACGGTCATGGGTCACGTCGACCACGGCAAGACGTCTCTTCTCGACGCCATCCGCCAGGCGAACGTCGCCGCGGGTGAGGCCGGGGGCATCACACAGCACATCGGCGCGTACCGCGTGATGGCCAAGGACAAGCCGATCGTGTTCCTCGACACCCCGGGCCACGAGGCTTTCACCTCGATGCGCGCCCGCGGCGCCAAGGCGACGGACATCGTCGTCCTCGTCGTCGCGGCGGATGACGGAGTCATGCCGCAGACGATCGAGGCCATCGACCACGCGCGCGCGGCCAAGGTGCCCATCGTCGTCGCGATCAACAAGATCGACAAGTCGAACGCGAACACCGACCGCGTGAAGAAGGAGCTCGCCGACCGCGGCGTACTTCTCGAGTCGTGGGGCGGCGACGTCCCCTCGGCGGAGATCTCCGCTCTCAAGAAGCAGGGCATCGAGCATCTCCTCGAGCTCATCCTTCTCGTCGCGGAGCTCGGCGAGCTCTCCGCCCCGGCCGTCGAAGAGGCGCGGGGCGTCGTCCTCGAGGCTCGGCGCGAGGTCGGGCGCGGCAACATCGCGACCGTTCTCGTCCAGGCGGGCAATCTCCGGGTGGGCGACGTGTTCTTCGCGGGATCCGTGTTCGGTCGCGTCCGATCCATGCAGGACGATCGCGGCGAGAAGATCGACGTCGCGGGGCCGGCGACTCCGGTCGAGGTGACCGGCTTCGAGGACCTCCCGCAGGCGGGTGACGCCTTCCAGGTGGTCGAAGACGAGTCGAAAGCCCGATCCGTGGTCGCGTTTCGCCAGGCGAAGGACCGCGAGAAGGCGATGGCGGCATCGTCCAAGTTCTCGCTCGACCAGCTCTTCAACAAGATCCAGGAGGGGCGCGTCAAGGAGCTGCCGATCGTCCTCAAGGCGGACGTGGCGGGCTCCGTCGAAGTGCTGAGCCAGTCGCTTCGCAACCTCTCCAACGAGAAGGTGAAGGTCTCTGTGCTCCACGCCGGCGTCGGAGCGATCAACATCAACGACGTGCTCCTGGCGTCCGCGTCGCACGCGATCATCGTCGGGTTCAACGTCCGACCCGAGAAGAAGGCCGAGGCGGAGGCGGAGAAGGCCGGAGTCGACATCCGCCTGCACACCGTCATCTACAACGTCACGGACGAGATCAAGCTCGCCATGGAAGGCCTGCTCGACCCGACGCTGAAGGAAGTCGCTCAGGGCCGCGCGGAAGTGCGCAACACCTTCAAGGTGCCGAAGTTCGGGATCGTCGCGGGCTGCTA
Organism: Thermoanaerobaculia bacterium; assembly: GCA_035631095.1. Lineage (GTDB taxonomy): Bacteria > Acidobacteriota > Thermoanaerobaculia > UBA5066 > Gp7-AA6 > JALYUA01. The sequence continues at coordinate 2,983 of DASQJK010000117.1, read as the reverse complement.
CATCACGGAAGGCTCCATCGGGCGCACGTCCAAGGTCCGGCTCCTGCGCGACAACCGGGTCATCTACGAGGGGAAGATCGGCTCCCTGCGCCGCTTCAAGGACGACGTCTCGGAGGTCAAGCAGGGATTCGAGTGCGGCATAGGGCTCGACCGGTACCAGGACGTCAAGGTCGGCGACGTCATCGAGGCGTACCAGGTCGAGAAGGTCGCGGGAGTGATGAATGCGTAGGAGCTTTCAGCTGTCAGCTCTCAGCTTTCAGCCGGACGGCCGCTAAACCCGGCGAGCTTGAAAACTGACGGCTGACAGCTGACGGCTGACAGCTTCCTCATGGTCCTCGCCTACGCCGTTTTCGACCTCCATCTGCCGGGCTGCCGGGGCCTCAAAGAGAAGCGGATGATCGTGAAGAGCCTGAAGAGCCGGATCCGGAATGAGTTCGAGATCTCGGCTGCGGAGGTCGGAGGGCAGGACCTCCTCCAGCGGTGCGAACTCGGAGTCGCCGCGGTGGGTCCGGACCAGGCACCGCTCGACGCCCTGCTGCAGAACGTGCTGACGTTCGTGGAGTCCAATCTCGACGGGCAAGTGCTCGACTACCGGAACGAGTTCATCCATGTATAGGTTCGGTCGGTCATGAAGAAGGAGAGCCGCCGCAGCCAGCGCGTCGCGGACCTCGTGCGCGCGGAGATCTCCCGGCTCGTGCTGCTCGAGGCGCACGACCCGGAGCTGAAGAAAGTGACTATCACCGACGTCGTCATGCCGGCCGACCTGCGATCGGCGCGCGTGTATTTTTCGGCGCTCGGCGGCGAAGCGGAGCGCACGGAGGCGCTCGCGGCGCTCGACCGCGCTTCCGGATTCCTGCGCAGGGAAGTAGGCCGCCGCTGCCAGCTGCGTTTCGCGCCCGAGCTCCACTTCTTCGCCGACCGTTCGATCGAGCGCGGGGCGCGGATCGAAGAGATCCTGTCGGAGGTGACTCCCCCGCCGGCGCCGGACTACGAGGAATGATCCGCGCGGATTCGCTGGCGCGGGGCTTCCTGATCCTCATCGACAAGCCGGGCGGACTGACGTCGCACGACGTGGTCGAGCGCGTGCGCCGCTCCACGGGGATCCCGCGCATCGGCCACAGCGGAACGCTCGATCCCATGGCGACGGGCCTTCTCCTGCTGTGCGCCGGCGGCGCGGCGAGGCTGCAGGGCTTCTTCACGCTCATGGACAAGTCCTACGAGGGAACGATCCGCCTGGGCCGGGCGACCGCGACGTACGACCGGGAGGGCGCTCCCCTCGGGGAGGAGCGGGACGCCTCGGGAATCGGCGCGGCGGAGATCGAGGCCGCGGCAGCGGCGTTTCGCGGGGAGTTCGAACAGTCGCCGCCGCCCTACTCCGCCAAGAAGGTGAAGGGCCGCAAGCTGTACGAGATGGCGCGCAAGGGGGAGGAAATCCCCGTCGTACCGAAGAAGGTCCGTGTCACGGAGCTGCGCCTCTCGCCACCCGCGGGCGGCAGGGTCGAGTTCGCGATTTCCTGCTCCTCCGGAACGTACATCCGCTCGATCGCGCACGCGATCGGCGAGACGCTCGGATGCGGGGCGCATCTCGAGAGCCTGCGCCGCACCCGCATCGGGGGCTTTCACGTCGACCAGGCGGTCGCGCTCGAGCTGTTCGAGAGCCTTCCCGCCGCGGAGCGGCTCTCGGGAGACCACGCGGTGCCTCTGGCGCGGGTCCCGTTCCCGTTCGAGCGGCTTCGCCTCGCCTCACTGGAGGCGTGGAAGGTGCGCAAGGGCCAGTCGATCCCGGCGCGCGGCGTGTCCTCCGCGGACGGCGCCTGGGTGACCCTGCTCGGTCCCGCCGACGAGATGGTCGCCCTCGCCCAGGTATCGCCGATCGGCCACGGCGGTATCTCGATGCTGAAGCCCCGGATCGTGCTCGCGGAAGAGGCTTTCCCGGGGAGGCGCTGAGGCGCAGCCCTGTGGTAGGCTCACCGTTTATAAAAAAGTAGAGTGTTGAGAACGATGGTATTTGGAGGATTCCGCTCTTGAACGCCACCAGCTTCGTGACCGAAAAGCCGAACATCGTGCGCGACTACCGCGTGCACGACTCGGACACCGGCTCTCCGGAAGTCCAGGTCGCTCTCCTGACGAACCGGATCAATTACCTGACCGAGCACTTCAAGACCAACGCCAAGGACCACCACTCCCGCCGCGGTCTCCTGAAGCTCGTCTCGCGGCGACGCCGCCTGCTCGATTACCTCAAGGGCGAGGACAGCGAGCGGTACTACCGCCTGATCGAGCGTCTCGGCATCCGCAAGTAACAAATCCGACGGCCCAACGGCCGGACCCGAGGCCGACGAGACGCTCCCATCCCCGAGGAACGCCTTCCCGCCCGGTCCTCCCCTCCGTCTTTCGCGGCCGCCTCGAAAGGAAAACGACATGCGCCACACCATCTCCGTTCCCCTGGGGAGTCGGAACCTCGAAATCGAGATCGGAAAGCTCGCCAAGCAGGCCGACGGATCCGCCGTCGTGCGCTTCGGCGACACGGTCGTCCTCGCCACGGCCGTCTTCGCCAAGGAGCCCAAGGAGAACGCCGACTTCTTTCCCCTGACGGTCGACTACCGCGAGAACACGTACGCCGCGGGGCGCATCCCCGGCGGCTGGTTCAAGCGCGAGGGCCGGCCGACGGAAAAGGAGATCCTGACCTCCCGGCTGATCGACCGCCCCATGCGGCCCCTCTTTCCGAAGGGCTTCAACCACGAGACACAGCTGATCGCCTTCGTGCTCTCGGCCGACGGCCAGAACGACCCGGACGTGCTCGCGCTGAACGGCGCGTCCATCGCGCTCACGTGCTCGCACATCCCGTTCTACACGCCCGTCGGCGCCGTCCGCGTCGGCCGCATCGACGGAAACTTCGTCGTGAACCCGACGAATGCGGAGCGCGACAAGTCCGACGTCGACCTCATCGTCGCGGGGACCGCCGACGCCGTCGTCATGGTCGAGG
>DASQJK010000116.1:0-8361 GCA_035631095.1 Thermoanaerobaculia bacterium | reverse complement strand
CACGGCTGCGTGTGCTGATCGATGACGTTTTGCAGGGCGACGTTCAGCTTTTCGCGCTCCGACAGGAGCTCGTCGAGCATCGCCTCGCCGAGGACGCTTCGCAGGGTCGTCTGCGCGAGCTGGGACGTCGCGTAGAGGTAGTTTTCCACCTGGACGACGGCCTTGTCCGGCTCCACGACGCGGAAATACACGACCGCGTTGACCTTCACGGAAACGTTGTCGCGCGTGATGATGTCCTGCGCCGGGACGTCGTGGACGATCGTGCGCAGCGACATCCGGACCATCGTCTCGAAGGGCCAGAAGATGAGCACGAGGCCGGGGCCTTTCGGCCGGGATCCGAGGCGGCCCAGCCAGAACGTCACCGCGCGCTCGTACTCCTTGAGGATGTTCACCCATTTGAAAAAGAGGATGAGGGCGACGAAGGCCGCCAGGACAAATCCGGGAAACGTCAGGCTCTGAATCATTCAATCCTCCGTTCGACCCGAAGAGTGAAGCCCTCGAGCCCCACCACGCGGACGTTTTCCCCCGGCAGCGCTCCCGGTGCGCCGGACGCCGTCCAATATTCGCCGTGTACGAGCACCGTACCGCGCCCCTCTTCGCCGTGGAAGGGTTTGACGACGCGCGCCGCTTCGCCCACGAGACCCTCCCGCCCGGTGCGCACCGGCAGCCTGCGCAGGCGGATCGTGCGCCAGGAAAGGAACGCCACGACTCCGAGCGTCAGCGCGACGCCCGGAAGTATTACGGACAGGTCCACGCGATACCCGGCGGCGTCGCCTGAGCCCGAGAACAGGAGCGCCGACCCTGCCACGAGAGCGACCGCGCCGCCCACGGCGAGCAGGCCGTGGCTCGTCACCTTCACCTCCGCGATGAAGAGGAGGACGGCGAAGCCGATCAGCGCGATCCCCGCGAGGTTCACGGGCAGCACCGAGAAAGCGTACAGCGCCAGCAGCAGCGCGATTCCCCCGACGATGCCCGGCAGGACCGCGCCGGGACTCGAGAGCTCGAAGTACAGCCCCACGAGGCCCGCCAGGAACAGGACGTAGGCGACGTTCGGGTGGGAGACGACGCCGAGCAGCCGCTGGATCGAGCTCATCTCCCGGTTCTCGACGCGCGCTCCGGCGAGCCGGAGAGTGACGGCGCGTCTGTCCCCCGAAACGGGATGGATCGAGCGGCCGTCGAGCTGGCGAAGCAGATCCGGCACGTCGCGCGCGATCACCTCGACGAGGCCCGCGTCTTTCGCCTCGGATTCCGTGAACGACGCGCTGGACTGGACCGCCGTCTCGGCCTTTTCCGCGTTGCGGCCGTGCTGCCGCGCGAGCGTACGGATGAAAGCGCGGGCGTCCTGTTCGACTTTGGAGCTCATCGTCTTCGGGAGGTCCTGTCCCTCGCCCCCGACGGGGTGCGCCGCGCCCGTGTTGGTTCCCGGCGCCATCGCCGCGACGTCTCCCGAAAGGAGCAGGAAGAATCCGGCCGACGCCGCGGACGCCCCGGACGGAGCGACGAACGTGGCGACCGGAACCGCGGACGTCATGATCGCCGTAGACATCTCGCGCGTGGAGGTCAGGAGACCGCCGGGCGTCGAGAGCTCGAGGACCACCAGACTGGCGTTCTCGTCGCGAGCGGAGGCGAGAAGCCGCCGGACGTACGCCGAGGCGGCGGGATGGATGGGCCCTTCGACGCGTCCCACGATCACGACGGGAGCGCCGGGCGCGCGGGATACCGGGGCGGACGCACCCAGGGCGGCGAGGCAGAGAAGGGTCGCCAGACGCGCCTTCATATGGGGCGGATCCAGTCTATCCCTTCCCGTTCTCCCTTCTGTCCTCCTGCCCTTCAGCTCGCGCCCGCCGGTCGGCCTTCGGCTCCATCGCGGGCGCCATTCCGTCGTATAAATCCCCTGTGCGTCCGACGCCGCCCACCCCGGCGATCCGCCCCGTCGAGGCGCTCAATTTTTTCGCCCTGATCCTTCTTTCCGCCGCAACGGTCCTCCTCCGGGACCGGCTGCCGGACCCCGCGGGGACGGAGCTGCGCTACGCGATCATGGCGGCCGCGCTCCTCCTCGTCACTTTCGCGGCCCGCAGGATGGACCGGCTGCCCGCCTGGGCGCGATTTCTCGTGGACTTCTATCCGGCCGCGTTCATCCCCGTCCTCTACGAGACCCTCGGCCCTTTGATCGCCGCCGCGAGGGGTCGCGCCCAGGACGCGGTCCTGATCGCCGCCGACCGGGCCCTCTTTGGTACCGACGTGACGGTCTGGATGCAGAGATGGGTTCGCCCCCCATTGACCGACCTCTTCTATCTCTCCTACACGACGTACTACTTCATCGCGCTCGCGCTCGGGTTCGTTCTCTGGCGCCGCTCACCTCCCGATCTGCGGCGGTTCATTTTTTCTCTGACCCTCTGCTACTACGTCTCGTACGCGGGGTATTTCGCCGTGCCGGCTCTCGGCCCCCGCTATGCGCTCGCCGGTTCCCACACGGTCGTGCTCGAAACGACTCCCATCTCGACGACCATCGAGCGGACGCTGAACGAGCTCGAGCACACGAAATACGACGTGTTCCCGTCCGGGCACACGATGATCGCCGTGGCGGTGCTCCTGGTCGCGTTCCGCAGGGCGCGGGACGTTTTCTGGATCCTCTTACCGATCGCGACCCTGCTCGTGATCTCGACGGTGTATTGCCGCTATCACTACGTGATCGACGTGATCGCGGGGATCGTCCTGGCGGTCGCCACGGTCCCGATCGGAAACGGGCTTTACGACCGCCTGACGAGTCGAAGTCCCCAGAGAGCCAACAGCTGAGAGCTGACAGCTACAAAGCGCGCTCGTACATCCGATACGTCTTGTAGAGCCGGCCGCCCCAGAGGTTGACGGATCGGATCACGAGCTCGTTGTCCTCGAGCAGCCAGGACACTTCGCATCCGGTGTACCGCCGTTCGAGCGCCGCCCGCAGGCCCTTCTCGAACATCACCGACTGGATGCCGCGCATCCGCCAGCTCGCCTTGATCCCGAGCGTGAGCACGCGGATCGTGCGGATCTTCTTGAGGTTCAGGAGGAACTTCGCCCAGCCGAAAGGCATGAGGCGGCCGCGCGCCGGTTTCATGGCCACGTTGTAGTCGGGAAGGGTCAGCATGAAGGCGATCGGCTCGAGCGAGCCGTCGGGCCGCCGCGCTTCCGCGAGGAAAAGGAAGTCCTCGTCGAGCAGCGGCTTCAGGCGCTTCGCCATGAAGTCCATCTCCGCCGGGGTCATCGGCACGAAGCCCCAGTTCTTCTCCCACGCGTCGTTGTAGACCTCGCGGATCTTCGGCAGGTCCACCTTGAGGCTCTTCTTCGACACTTTCCGGATGACGACGTCCTTCTCACGGGAGACGATGCGGTTCGCAAGCCGGGTGAGACGCGCGAGAGGCTCCGGGCTGATCTCGAAGAAATACGCGAGTAGGTCCTTCGCCTTGCGAAAGCCGGCGCCTTCGAAGAGACGCGGGTAGTACCGCGGGTTGTACGTCATCATCAGGACGGGATCGGAATCGAATCCGTCGACCAGCAGTCCGGCTTCGTCGTTCAAAGTGGGGTTGGCGGGGCCGCGAAGGACGGTCATCCCGCGCTCGCGCCCCCACGCGGTCGCCGCGTCGAAGAGAGCGCCCGCCACGGCCGGATCGTCGGCCGCCTCGAAGAACCCGAAGAACGCGGTCTTCTCCCCGTGAAAATCGTTGTGGTTGCGATCCAGGATCGCCGCGATGCGGCCGGCGTCCCGGCCATCTTTCTGCGCCAGGAAGAGCTGCATCTCCGCGTGCTCGAAGAGCGGGTTCGAATCGGCGAAGACCTTGGCGACGTCGTCTCGCAGCGGCGGGACCCAGTGCGGGTCCCCGGCATAGACGCGATCCGCGACGTCGAAGAAGCGGTGCAGCTCTTTCTTCGACCGTCCGATCGGGAGAATGGAGACGGGAGCGCCTTGCGTCCGGTTGACCGTCACACCTCGACGGGACGGATGAGCCCGACTTCCCGGCCCACGCGATCGATCGCGTCGAGCGCGCGCGAGAGCTGCTCCCGCGTGTGCGTCGCCATCAGAGACGTGCGGATGAGCGCCCTGCCCGGAGGAGTGGCCGGCGACAGCACGCAGTTCACGAACACGCCTTCCTCGTGGAGGCGCTGGACCATCTTGAGGGCGGTCAGGTCCTCGCCGACGACGACCGGAACGACCGGCGTCTCGGACTCGCCGGTGTCGAGACCGAGCGCGCCGAGCCCTTCCGAGAAGTATCGCGTGTTCTCCCAGAGCCGCTCGCGCCGCTCGGGCTCGTTCTCCATGATGTCGACGGTCGCGAGCGCCGCCGCGACGGAGGAGGGAGGCGGGGCGGCCGAGAAGATGAGCGTTCGCGCCCGGTGCTTGATGTAGTCGATGACGGTCGCTTCGCCTGCGATGAATCCGCCGACGGACGCCATCGATTTCGAGAAGGTGCCCATGATGAGGTCGACCTCCTGCTCGAGGCCGAAGTGCTCGGCGGTCCCGCGTCCGGTCCGGCCCAGAACGCCGATGCCGTGGGCGTCGTCCACCATGATCGCGGCGTCGAAATCACGGGCGGCCGCACAGAGCTCCGGCAGGGGCGCGACGTCTCCTTCCATCGAGAAAACGCCGTCGACGACGATGAGACGGCCTCGGGCCGCGCTGTCGTTTTTCATCTGCCGGCGAAGGTCGGCGGGATCGTTGTGGCGGAACTTGCGCACGTCCCCGAAGGACAGCCGGGCTCCGTCGATGATGCAGGCGTGGTCCTGCTTGTCCAGGTACACCACGTCGCCTTTTCCCACCAGGCACGAGATCGCGCCGAGGTTCACCTGGAACCCGGTCGCGAAGACCACCGCCGCTTCCTGACGCATGAAGCTCGCGAGCCGGTCTTCGAGCTCGACGTGGAGGTCGAGCGTCCCGTTCAGGAAGCGGCTTCCGGCGCAGCCCGATCCGTATTTCCGGATCGCGGCGATTGCCGCCTCTTTGACGCGTGGGTCGTTGGTCAAGCCGAGGTAGTTGTTCGAGCCGAGCATGACCAGCCGGCGGCCGCCGATCACGACCTCCGGGTCCTGGGCGGACTCGACCACCCGGAAGAACGAATAGACCCCGGCGCGCTTGACTCCGTTCGCCTCGTCGTACCGGAAGCACTTGTCGAAGATGGGGGACATCCGGTCCGCCGCGATCACCGGAGCGGATTTGCTCATTTTCACTCCCTGACTCTAGAACGTCCGGCCGGCCCGGGACGTCCCGAGTCGGCGCGATCTTAGCAAATTTTACAAAGTCAGCCAGCCCTGGCGGACGTACCAGTCCCAGGTCTCCGCGAGCTCCTGGGGCAGGGGGGGCGCCGGGGGAACCCCGAGCTCCCGCAGGATCGGGCCGGGGTCGCAGACCCAATCGCCCGCCAGGATTTCACGAGCTTTGTCGGCGTTGAAAGGCCTCGAGCGCCGCGTGATCGCCTCGACCACGGTTTGGGACGCTCCCGCGAGGCGGATCAGGAAAGGCGGGACCGGCACCAGACGAGGACGCTTCGGCGGCAGCTCCGCGATGGCCTCCGAGAGCGCCCGCGTCGAGATCGGCTCCGGGTCCGCGAGGAAAGCCGTGCGGCCCGCGAGGTCCGGCCGCCCCGCCGCCCGCGCGATCGCGTCGGCGGCGCGCTCGGCGCGTATGACCTGCACGCGCGTGGCTCCGGCCGGCACAGGAAGGAGCCCCCGCGCCGCCGCCCGGAAGAGGATGAACAACCCGCGATCGCCGGGCCCGAAGACGACGGAGGGCCGCAGGACGATCCAGGGTCCCGGCCAGCCGGTCCGGACCGCCTCCTCCGCCTCGAGCTTGGATGCCCCGTACCAGGAGACGGGTCGCGCCGGGTCGCCCTCGCGCACAGGCTCGCCTTCACGCGCGGGGCCCGCGGCGGCCTGGCTCGACACGAGTACGAAGAGGGCGTCCGGCGAGACCCGGCGGGCCGCCTCGACGACGCGTGCCGTGCCGGCGGCGTTCACCGCGCGGTATTCGGCCAGAGTGCGCGCACGGGTGAGGCCGGCCACGTGCACGATCGCGCCCGCACCGGCAATGGCGGCCGAGAGGTCGGTGGCGCCGGAGAGATCGCCCGCCACTTGCTGGATCCGCGGATCGGGCGCCAGCAGGGCGGAGCGGCCTCTGGATCGTTCGCGGACGAGGGCCCGAACGCTCCAGCCGCGCCCCGCCAGAGCACGAGCGACGTGGGAGCCCACGAAGCCCGTTGCCCCGGTCAGGAAAGCGGTCCCTCCGGATGCCATATCTTTGGCTCCCACGAACCCGATGAAGATACGACAACTGGTGCCGGCGCTCGTCCGAGGTGCCGCCGCGGCCGTCCTGGGAATCGCCGTGCCTGCCCTGCGAGCCGCCGAGCCGGTGCGGCCCCCCGTCGTCGAGTACCGGATTCGGGCGTCTCTCGACCCGAAGACGCATGTCGTCGACGGCACGGAGCGGCTCGTGTGGCGCAACCCATCGGACGACGTCGTCAGCGAGCTGCGCTTCCACCTCTATCTGAACGCGTTCAAAAACAACCGCTCTACGTTCTTTCGAGAATCCGGCGGCCAGCTCCGCGGCAGCCGCTTCGACCGAAAGAGCGAGGACTGGGGATCAATCGACGTGCTCTCGCTCTCGACGGGAGCCGGCGCGGACCTGCTTCCCTCATCCCGCAAGATCCAGCCGGACGGAAACGACCCGTCGGACGAGACCGTGCTCGCGGTTCCGCTCGCCGTTCCCGTCCCTCCTCGCGGCGAAATATCGCTCGACATCTCTTTCCGCTCGAAGCTCCCGCGGATCTTCGCGCGCACCGGATTCGTCCGCGACTACCACCTCGTCGGGCAGTGGTTCCCCAAGATCGGCGTTTACGAGCCGGCGGGAATGCGCGGCAGGGCGGCCGGAGGGTGGAACTGCCATGCGTTCCACGCGAACTCCGAGTTCTACGCGGACTTCGGCGACTACGACGTCACGCTGTCCGTCCCCTCGGAGTTCGTCGTGGGCGCGACCGGCCGCCAGATCTCGGCGAAGAAAACCGGCGCTCGAACGGAGTACCGGTACGTGCAGGAGAACGTACACGACTTCGCCTGGACGGCCGACCCGCGGTTCGTCGTGCGGGAGGTCCGCTTCGATCCGGCGCGGGACGTGCCGCCGGGGTGGGCGTCGATCGCCGCCGGTGAGCTCGGTGTCAGTGCGTCGAGCCTGACTCTGAAGCCCGTTTCCGTGCGCCTTCTTCTACAGCCGGACCATGTCGAGGCCTACGGCCGTTATGTCGAGGGGATGCGGGTCGCGGTCTCCTTCTACGGGCTCTGGTTCGGCGCCTATCCCTACGAGACCCTCACGATCGTCGACCCTCCGGAAGACGGCTTCGGCTCGGGAGGTATGGAGTACCCGACGTTCATCACCGGCGGCACGCACGTGCGCCTCCTGCACTGGCCGCTCAGCGGCACCCGGCTGACCGAGGACGTCGTCCTGCACGAGTTCGGGCACCAGTACTTCTACGGAATGGTCGGCTCGAACGAGTTCGAGGAGCCGTGGCTCGACGAAGGTCTCAACACCGATGCCGAATACCGCGCGGCGGAGCTCGCCTGGGGTCCGCAGAACTTCGCCCGGCTTCCCGGAGGGATCGGCGCTGGATGGAGGACGATCGCCCACCTCGAGTACGCCGCGGCGCCCAATCTCGACCCGATTCACCGCGCCGCCTGGAGGTTTGCGACGAGCGAAACCTACGGTGTGAATTCCTACATGAAGGTCGGCCTCTTCCTCGACCAGCTGCGCAACGACGTCGGCGCGGCCGCCTACGCGCGGGCCGAGCGCGAGTTCTTCTCGCGCTGGTCGTTTCGCCATCCCTCGACGGATGACTTCTTCGCCGTCTTCCAGAAATCCCTGGGCCGCGATCTGACCTCGTACCGCAACGGCATCGTCGAGGGGACGGCGCGGCTCGACTGGAAGGTCGTCTCCGCATCGAGCGGGCGTCAGGCGCCGGACGCGGGGATGTTCGAACGGAACGGGCGGCGGGTGACCCTGGAAGCCGGCGCCGAAGAGACGGCACGGGGATCGTTGAAAAGCTCCAAGTCGAAGGAGCGCTGGGGTTCCGTGGTGCTTTTCGGAAACCTCGGCGATTGGCCCCACCGAGCGCGAGCGCGCCTCGCGTTCGAAAACGGGGCGGTCGTGGAGCGTGACCTGCCGGGCGACGCGCGCTGGGTGCGCCTCAGCATCACCTCTGGTTCGCCGCTCGCATGGGCGGCGGTCGACCCCGACCGCAAGAACCCCTGGGACGCCAACCGCCTGAACGACTCGCTGGTACTGCGCGGTGGCGAGAAAAGCGCGGACACGCGAAGCGTCGCGGCGGCGCGCAAGTATCTCGG
>DASQJK010000115.1:0-10277 GCA_035631095.1 Thermoanaerobaculia bacterium | reverse complement strand
AGCCCGGTCGCGTACCATTCCGGGCAGTGCGCGAGCTCCTACGACCCCCCCGGCTTCGCCCCGGCGCGCGCATCGGGGTCGCCGCCGTGTCGGGGCCGGCCGACCCCGAACGACTGGCCGCGGGGGTGCGCTCGCTCGAGGCCCTCGGGTACTCCGTCGCGCTCGCCGACAACGTTCGCGAGCGCGATGGGTTTCTGGCGGGCTCGGATGACGCGCGCGCCGCGGGATACCGCAAGCTTCTGATGGACCCGTCGGTCGACGCGATCTTTTTCGCGCGTGGAGGTTACGGAGCTTCCCGGATCCTCTCCCGGCTCGACGCCGCGGAGATCGCCGCTCATCCCAAGATCCACCTCGGGGGGTCCGACCTGACCGCGCTCTTCGCGTATATCGCGCGGGCGGGAGACCTCGTCACCTTCTACGGCCCCATGGTGGCCGTCGAAATGGCCTCCGGAGGAACCCTCGACTGGGAGCCGGTTCTCTCCGGCGCGACCCCCGCCTCGCACGGGTTCGGTCCGGGCGACGTCCTTCGCGGCGGAGCCGTGCAGGGCCCGCTCGTGGGCGGATGCCTCTCCCTGCTCGCCTCGCTCGCCGGAACTCCCGAAGCCATTCGCGCCGCCGGCTCCGTCCTTTTCTGGGAGGACGTGGGGGAGGAGCGCTACCGGCTGGACCGTCTGTTGACCCAGTTGGAGCGGTCGGGTACCCTCGATGACCTGCTCGGCATGGTGATCGGATCGGTCGTCCCGGGGCGCGGGGAGTCGCCGGATGCGGTTCGCGATTACCTCCGCGGACGCTTCCGTGGTGCCCCCTTTCCCGTCGCAATGGGGCTCCCCGCGGGCCATCTCGATGCGCCTCGCACGCTGCCGCTCGGGCTCCCGGCGCGTCTCTCGCTGACAGAAGACGCGGGAGGTTCGCTCTCGTTTTGGACACCGGGCGTCGCATGAAAGCCGTGTTCAAGTCGGGTACCGCCGGTGGGAGCAAGAGCCCGTTCGAGCGGTTCGTCGTCAGCCATCCGATGGGAGACATCATCTTTTCGGAAGGGGACATCGGGACGGAGATGTTCATCATCCAGTCCGGCGTCGTCGAGCTCTTCAAGTCGATCGCCGGCGAGACCCGGGTGCTCGCGACGCTCGAGAAGGGCGACTTCTTCGGTGAGATGAGCGTCCTCGAGGACGTGCCGCGAAACGCGTCTGCCCGCGCGAAGACGGACGTCGAAGTGGTGAAGATCAACGGCGCCACCTTCGACACGATGCTCAAGAGCAACACGGAGATCGCGATCCGGATGATGCGGAAGCTCTCACGCCGCCTGCGCGACGTCTCCTCCATGCTCGAGGACGCGCTCGGCCGGCGCGTCGCGGAGGAGGAGCGGCCCGCCATCCGCAAACCCGTCGTTCCGAAGCACCCGTACCGCCTCGTCGGCAACGACGGCGCAGCGGAGTTCTTCCTCAACCGGGAGGGCGACACTCTCGTCGGACGGGCCGACCCCGTCACGGGCATCACACCGGACGTGGATCTCACTCCGCTCGACACGCAGCGCTCGACGTCCCGCCGCCACGCGAAGCTCTACCAGATGGGAGGCACGTTCTACGTCATGGAAGAGATCGGCGTGATGAACGGGACGTTCGTCAACGACAACCGGCTCGTCACCGGAGCGCCGATGGCGATCCAGAACGGCGACGTGCTGAAATTCGGTCTCGTCCCTCTCACCTTCTACAGCTCGGAACTCTGAGGGGCGGCCCGTGAAGGGCCCCGGCCTCCCGGAGCTCCGGCCCTCCGATCCCGTCTCGCAGGTTCCGCGTCTCGGTCCCGCCCGCGCCGCGAAGCTCGAGAAGGAAGGGATCCGGACCGTCGGCGATTTCCTCCTGGCGCTTCCGTTCCGGTACGAGGACCGGCGGCGGTACGCGACGATCGGATCGCTCGCTCCGGGGACGGCCGCCACGGTCCGCGCGCGGCTCTCGAGCGTGCGCTCGACGCGGATGCGCCGCGGCACGCTGAAGATCGAGGCGCTCGCCGACGACGGCACGGGCGCGGCCCGCGTCGTCTGGCACAACCGTTATCCGTCCTTCGCGACCAGCGCCGAGGGAGCATGGGCGGCGCTCTACGGAACGCCCGCCGTGGGGCCGCGAGGGGAGCTGCGCATCGAGAATCCGGAGACGGAGTTCTTCTCGGACGCGGAGACGGAGTCGGACCCGCTCCACTCCGGCCGGATCGTCGGCGTCTATCACCGCGCCGGAGGAATCGCTTCGCGTCCCTGGCGCACGCTGGTGCGCGCGACCCTGGACCGGCTCGGGACGTCGTGGCCGGCCGCCAGCGCCCCGGCCGCCGACCTCAGGCAGGCGCTCGAGCGCGTCCACTTTCCTTCGAGCGACGAAGAGGCCGCCGCCGCGCGCCGGGTGCTCGCCGCCGAGGAGGTCCTCGTTCTCGCGGCGGGGATCGAGAGGCGGAGAGCTCGCCTCCACTCGCGTCCGGGACTCGTGCTTCGCGCCGACGACGCGTTGCGCGCCCGGACGCGAGCGTCTCTGCCGTTTCCGCTCACCCGGGCGCAGAAGCGCGCCGTCAGGGAAATCGCCAGCGATCTCGCGTCGGGGCACGCGATGGCGAGGCTCCTCCAGGGAGACGTGGGAAGCGGCAAGACGGTCGTCGCGGGCCTGGCTTTCCTTCTCTCGGCTGCCAACGGGGTGCAGGGCGCTCTCATGGCTCCGACGGAGATCCTCGCGGAACAGCACGCCGCGAGCCTCGCCTCCTGGATGGAAAAAGCGGGCGTCCGACTCGGGCTTCTCACCGGAAGGGTGCGCGGCCGCGAACGCCGCACCCTCCTCGCCGCCCTCGAGCGGGGCGACGTCGATCTCCTCGTCGGAACCCATGCTCTCATCGAGGCTCCGGTCCGTTTTCGCAAGCTCGCGCTCGTCGTCGTGGACGAGCAGCACCGATTCGGAGTTGCCCACCGCGCGCGCCTCTTTCGAAAGGGCGAGAGCCCGCACGTCCTCGTCATGACCGCCACTCCCATCCCGCGCTCCCTCGCGTGGGCCGTGTACGGAGAGCTCGACCTCTCCGTTCTCGACGAGAAACCCCCCGGCCGCGCCCCGGTCGTCACGCGCGTCCGGGAAGCATCCGCCCGAGACCGCATCTACCAGTTCGCGGCGAAGCGCCATGCCCGGGGCGAGCGGACGTACGTCGTCGTGCCTGCGATCGAGGAGGGAGAGCGGGAAGTGGCAGCCACCCGCGAGACAGCCGCGCGGATCGCCGCGGCGGCGCCGGGCGTGCCCGTCGGGGTGCTCCACGGGCGCCTTCCTCCCGAAGAACGTTCGACGGTGCTCCGCGATTTCGCGAAAGGACGTATCGGGATCCTCGTGTCCACCACCGTCGTCGAGGTGGGTGTGGACGTGCCCGAAGCGACGCTGATGATCGTCGAAAACGCGGAGTCGTTCGGCCTCGCTCAGCTGCACCAGTTGCGGGGTCGCGTGGGCCGCAGCTCGCGTCCGTCCTGGTGCGCACTCGTCGCCGGAGAAAACGCGAGCGAGGAAGCGCATCGGCGGCTGGCGGTGCTGGAAGAGACCTCGGACGGCTTCGTCATCGCCGAGCGGGACCTGCAGGTGCGCGGCCCGGGCGACCTGCTCGGAGTGCGGCAGTCGGGGCTGCCCGCGATGCGGGTCGCCGACCCGATCGCGGACCTCGGCGCGATCGGGGAAGCGCGACGCGAGGCACGCAGGCGGATGGAAGCCGGGGAGACGGTCGAGAGCGAGCTCTTTGGGGAGGCAGGTCGGTAGTCCGTAGTCGGTAGTCAGTAGTCTGGAGTCCGGGGCCGTCCCTCGCGTGGTAGAAAGAGCGGCCTTCGAAGGAGCGAATTTGAAAGTTCTCGTCACCGGCGGCACGGGCTTCGTGGGGACCCATCTCGTCAACGCGCTTCTCCGGCGCGGCCACGCGGTCGCCGTTCTCGCCCGCCATCCCGACGCGGCCCGCAACCGATTCAACCGTCCTGTCGAGTCCGTCCTCGGGAACGTCATCGATCCCGCGTCTCTCGAACGCGCCTGCGCCGGACGCGACGCGGTGATCCATCTCGTCGGGATCATCTGGGAGAAGGGCGACCAGACCTTCGATCGAATGCATCGGGAGGCGGCCGCGAACGTCGTCGGCGCGATGCGGTCGGCGGGCGTGCGGCGCCTCCTCCACATGAGCGCCATGGGCTCTTCGGCGGACAGCCCCTCCGAATACGCCCGCACGAAAGCCGCGGGGGAGGCCGTAGTCCGGGAATCCGGCCTCGACTGGACGATCTTCCGGCCTTCCATCATCTTCGGCCCGGGCGACGGGTTCGTCTCGCTCCTCGCCGAGCTGGTCCGGCGCAACCCCGGCTTCATTCCCGTGATCGGCTCGGGTGAGACGCGCTTCATGCCCGTGTCGATCCGCGACGTAGTGCGGGTCTTCGTCGACTCCCTGGAGAAGCCGGAGACGATCGGACAGACCTACGAAGTCGGCGGCCCCGGCACCTTCACCCTGAACGAGATCTACCGCGACATCGCCCTGGCCGTGGGCAAGCGCAAGAAGCCGCTGCTGCACTTGCCCCTCTGGTGGGGACGCTTCCTCGCCGGGCGATTCGAAGGAGCGGCGCAGCGGGGCTGGATCGAAGCCCCGCCGCTGACTCGTGATCAGTTGAAGAGCCTGTCGCGGGACAACGTCGCGGACACGTCGAAGACAGACGCCGCGTTCGGAGCGCCGACCCAGGAGTTCCGCGCGGGGATCCGCGAGTACGTCCATCCCGAGGACGTCCACGATCCCCGCGCCGGCCTGGGAGAAGAAGTGCAGCTCGAGCCGGTCAAAGTCGTCCGGATCCGCTAGCCGCCGCCGCTTACTGCTTCGGCTCGTCCTTCTCCTTCGAGAGCCTGTAACCCGCCTTCATCGCGTCCGCCTCAGACATGTACTTGCCCTTCTTCGTCTTCCCGTACCAGCGGTCGCCTTCCCGGTGGAAGACTTTCGTTTCGGTGTTGACCCAGACCATTCCGGGCGAAGGTGGCGGCTGGTACTGCGCCGGAGCGGAGCTCGAGGCCTTCGAGGAGGACGCCGCCGGCGCGTTGGATCCCGCGGGCGCATTCGTCGAAGCCGGCACGCCCGGAGGAACGGGCGCCGACGTGGACGCAGTCCGCCCTGCGGAGACCGTCACCATCGAGGAAATCTTGGTGATCGTTCCCTGCGAAACGCCCGCGCGCGAGAGGTCCCCGACGGACGAGTACGGGCGCCCCGCGATGATCTTCTTCGCGGTCGCGGCTCCGACTCCCGGCAGCGCCTCGAGGTCCTTCTGCGACGCGGTGTTCAGGTCCACGGAGCCCGCCGCGGCCGCGCCGCCCTTCGCGGGAGCGCTCGACGACGCCGACGACGGTGCGGATGACGACGCGGAGCGGCTCGCCGAGACCGTCACCATCGGCGAGATTTTCTGGATCGTGGACGCGGAGACTCCCGCCTTCGAAAGGTCGGCGACGGAGGCGTAAGGCCGGCCGGCGATGATCTTTTTTGCCGTTGCCGCACCGACGCCCGGAAGCGCCTCGAGGTCCTTCTGCGAGGCCGTGTTGAGGTCGACCGTCGAGGAAGCAGAAGACGAGGACGAGGACGACGCCGACTTTGCCGGCGGGGCTGCCGGCGGAGGCGCGGAGCCCGTCGTGCGGCCGGAGCCGGCCGCCGGAGCGGGCGCCGAAGCCGCGCCGGCCGGAGCCCGACCCGCCTTGACGAGACCGGAGATCTTCTCGATGGTCGCCGCCGGCACTCCGGCCCGCGAGAGGTCGGAGACGGACGAATAGGGACGTCCGGCGATGATCTTCTTCGCCGTCGCTTCTCCGACTCCCGGGAGCGCCTCGAGCTCCTGCTGAGACGCCGAGTTCAGGTCCACCTTGGCCTTCGCGGCCTGCGCCGACGCCGGCCAGAAAACCGCGAGCAGCGCCGCCACGAGGGCGGGAATGACGAAACGGGTGCGTGTTTTCATGAGATCTCCTTCCGCTGCCGAAAGCCTATCGCGCCGCCCGCCGCTTGCCGGAGGAAAAAGAAAGCGCGCGGCACCGGCCGCGCGCGGAGAGAGGAAGATCCGGCCCCTTCTCAGGAACCGGCTGGAGGACCTTTGCGGATGCGGATGGATCCCGAGGACGTCCGGACGGTCACCTTCGGACCGCCGCCGTTCAGGCTCCCCGAGGCCTGCTGAGAGCCCGAGCGGCGGGTGACCGCGATCTCGGGAAAATCCGATCGGATCGCGGTCTCGTCGAGGTCGGCGTCGAGCGCCGTCAGGTCGAGATCGCCCTTGAAGTTCGCCGGGACGACGAGCGTCACGTCGCCTCCCGCGTTGCGGATGGAAATGCCTCCGCGCGGCTCCCGCGTGAGGATCGTCACCCGGACCTCTCCGCCCCCGGTCTCGGCGCGGACGCTTCCCTCGACCGCCTGGAGAACGATGTCTCCGCCCGCCGTCTTCGCTTCCGCGGATCCCACGGCGTGGCCGATCCGGATGTCGCCGCCCGAGGTCTGCGCGACGACCGCGCCGGAGACGCGTCCCGCGTGGATGTCTCCCGCGAGCGTCTGCGCGCGCAGCTCGCCGCCGACGGGACCGATTTCGATGTCGCCGCCGTAGCTCTTCAGGTCCGCGGGGCCCGACGCCGCGGCGACGTGGATCTCGCCCGAATGGGTCAGGATCGTCACCTTCCCGCTGACCCGCCCGAGGCGGTAGCTCCCGGCGCCTTCCGTCGCGACGAAGTCCCCAGCCACGTCGCCCTTGACGATCTCCTCGTCGGGATCGGCGCCGCGGTGCCGTTCATGTACGGCCCCGGGACGGGCGAACACGCGCACCTGCGGAGCCGGCACGGGGACAGAGGGCACGCGAACCGTCCACGTCCGCCGCCCGAGGAGCTGCCGTACCTCCGACTCCTTCGCTCCCGCGGCGAGGACGGCGATGCGCCCGTTCAGGTTGGAGAGCCGCACCTTCGCTCCCCCCTCGCCGATCGAGCCCCGGTATTCGCCTCCGGGAATCACGAACTTCATCCGGCGCGTCTCCCGCTCGACTTCTCTCATCGATTCCCTGACCTGGACATCCACCGCTTTCATCGACTCTTCGAGCTCCTTCTGAAGCTGCTCGACGTCGAGGACGGCGTCGTTGCCGTCGCGCTGGATCACCACGCGGCGGGGGGTGCGGACGGCGCGGGGCGTTTCCGGTTTGGGCGTCTCAGGAGTCTCGGGAGGGATCGGCGACGCCTGGGGCGGAAGGGGGAAGTTCGACTCGATGCTCCCGTTCATCGTGGAGGCCGTCAGGTCGAACCGCGCGTCTTTCGGGAGAACGAGCGACACCGAGCCCGAGATCGTCTTGAGCTCGAAATTGGATCCCGCGGGAGCGGCGTCGGCCGCGACTTCGACCTTGCCGTTGACTGTTTGCGCGCGGACGTCGCGCCGCGAGCCGCGGACGATCACGTTGCCGTTCACCGTCTGCGCCTGAAGCTGGCCATCCACTCCCTGGACACGGACCTCGCCATTGACGGTGTGAAGCACGGCGACCACGCCGGGAGGAACGACGACGTCGAACCGGATGTTGATGCGGCAGTCCGGGCATCGCGCGGACCGCTTCCCGCGCCAGACGTATCCCTTCGACCGATCGCGCTGCCGCGCGCGTTCCATCTCGGGCCATTCGGTTTCGAGGGCGAGCTCGTCCCCGTCCCGCGACTGCACGACGCGCGTCTTCGAAAGCGCTTCATCCGCACGATCCTGCGTCGGGGCCGTGACCGTCGTGTTGCAGACCGCGGAGAACTCGCGCCCGCCGGAAACGATCACGTCGCCCGACACGTTCTCCACGCGCAGGGTCGAGCGGGGCGGAAGCGTTGCGTTGAACCGATCCGTCCGGCGCGCGATCGCGTCATCCGCCCGCAGGATGGAAGCGAGCAGCATGATCAGCAGTCCGACCACGAAGGCGATCCACGGCCCCGGCCCCGCGAGTGGATCCCGGCGAGGGGAGAGGCGGCGCTCGTCCGACGGAACGGGAGCGAAGAACGAGCCGCGCGAGTTTCGATTCATCGTCTCTGGAGACGCGAAGAAGGAGCTGGAGTTACGCAAGATCAGAACTCGATGCCTTTGAGCGCGGAGGCCGCCTTCGCGCGCACGTATCCGTTCTCCGTCGGATCGAACGCTTTCTCGCGCAGCGACTCGATGGTCTTCGCGTCCGGAACTTCCTTCGCGGACGCGGCGAGCGCGTCCACCGCGACGAGGCGCACGCCGGGATTGGGGTCCGTGGAGAGCGCATCGAGAAACGCGGCCCGGATCTCGGGCGTCATGCGAAACCCGGCAAGGGCGTCCGCCGCCTTCTTGCGCACTCCGGGGTTCTGATCCTTCTTCAGCGTCGCCGTCAGCGCGCGGACGATGTCCGGCGAGGCCGGCGTCTCGCCGGTCCCGTAGTGCGACGAGACGAGCTCGATCGCGCGCGATTTCTCTCCGGACGTCTGCGCGCCGCGCGAGACGAGGTAGGCGACCAGGCTCGCCATCTGCGGGTCGTCGGGCCTGCCCACGATCGTCTTGTGGCTCGTGACGTCGAAGCTGACCCCGATCCGTCCGTCACGGTCAGCCGGGCGGTATGACACGTTGGACAGAGCCCCCGCCTTTTCGAGCGCGGCGGGATAGCTCGACGACGCCGTTGCGGACGCGGCCTGCGCGGCGGGGGCGGGGAGCCGGTGAGCGGCCCACCAACCTCCGAGCGCCGCGAGAATGACGGCCGCCGCCTCCGCGAGCGGGCGCACGAAGCGCTTCCGCGACCGGGGAGCGAACTGCTTCAGCCGCATCCGGAGCATTTCGTCGTCGATGAGTGCCAGCGTCCGTTTGCGAAAGTCCGGCGAGACCGGGAGGTCCGGATCGTCGCCGAGGCGGGACCACGTCTCCTCGATCTTCTCGAGCTCGGCCCGGCAGGCCGCGCACGCTTCGAGGTGCTCGGCGAGCTCGCGCCGCTCGGGGCCGGCGGCGTCGCGCAGGGCCCCGACCCGGTCGTCGATCGCAAACGCGATCAGTTCGCGGCATTCCATGCTGTGTCTCCTTCGGAAAAGCGGGCCTTGAGGGTCTCGACGGCCCGGAAGATGCGTGTCTTGACGGCTCCGACGGAAATGCCGAGGACGTCGGCGATCTCCGAGTAGGGAAGCCCGTGGTAGCGGGCGAGCACCAGCGCCTCCCGCTGCTCCTCGGAAAGGTCGTTCAAAGCCTGCCGCACGGCCGCACGGCGCTCACGGGAGAGGAGCTTTGCCTCGGCGCCGTCTCCTTTCTGAGACGGCTCCGGGACGGCTTCGAGAGGCACGACGGTGGCGCGGCGGTCCCGCCGCCGGCGGTCCCGGCAGGCGTTCGCCGCGATGGCGAAGAGCCAGGAGGAGACCTCCGCCCGCCCGTCGTACTGATGCGCCCGAGTGATCACCTTGACAAAAACCTCCTGAGTGACTTCCTCCGCCATGGCCCGGTCCGACAGGAGCCGGTCCGCGAACCGGAGGAGCGCCGGCGAATAGCGCTCGAAGAGCTCCGCCGCCCCGTCCGTGTCTCCCCGGCGGATGCGTTCGAGCAGCCTCCGGTCTTCGGAGCCCGCGGTCTGGTCCTTCACCATCCGTCCGGCACGGCATACCCGGAGACGCCGGGGGCGGGCGAAAGTTTCGCCTCGCAAACCCTTGAATCCGGGGGATCCGGCCTCTCCTTTCGACCGTATGATGTCCGAAAGCGTCCCGCGGCTCTTTCCCGTCACACAACGCCCTCGATATGGGAGGTCCCATGAGCGGAGGTTTCCCCGCGCGAAGCGACCGGACGGCGGCCCTCGAGAAGGCTCGCCGGCGCATGGGCACGTACTTCCAGCCCAATCAGGTCCTGGGAAGGCGGAACTCGATCGGCTGCGTGGCTCTGGAGATCACGCAGAGGTGCAACCTCGACTGCACCCTTTGCTACCTGTCGGAGAACTCCGAGCGGGTCAAGGACATACCCCTCTCGGAGGTCTACCGCCGGATCGACGAGATCGCCGCTCAGTTCGGCGCACCGACGGCCGTTCAGATCACCGGCGGCGACCCGACGCTTCGAAAGCGGGAGGAGCTCGTCGCGATCGTGCGGCGGGTGCGGGAACGGGGACTGCTCCCGACCCTGATGACGAACGGCATCAAAGCCACGAGGGATCTGCTGCAGGAGCTCGCCGAGGCCGGCTTGAACGACGTCGCGTACCACGTGGACATGACGCAGGAGCGCAAGGGTTACGCGTCCGAGGAGGCCCTCGACGCGGTGCGCGAGGAGTACATCGAGCGGGCGCGGGGGATCCC
>DASQJK010000114.1:0-19162 GCA_035631095.1 Thermoanaerobaculia bacterium | reverse complement strand
AGTCTCTTCGCAAGACCGAAGTCCAGAATCTTCGCGTAACCGTCTGGGGTGATCATGATGTTTTCGGGCTTCAGATCGCGATGGACGACGCCCGCGGCGTGCGCCCTCGCGAGGCCGGCGCTGACCTGCGCGGCGATCGAGAGGAGGCGCCTCATGGGAAGCGGCTGGCCCGCGAGGAGGGAGCGGAGGGTTTCCCCCGGCACGAGCTCCATGACGAGGTAACTGTCGTCACCCGCCTCGCCCACCTCGAATATGGTCAGGATATTCGGGTGGTTCAGGGATGACAGGGTGAGAGCCTCTTTCTTGAACCGGCGGCGGCTGTCGGGATCGGCGGAGAGGCTGGGGGGCAACACCTTGATCGCGACCGTCCGGCCGATCCTCACGTCGCGCGCCCGATAGACCTCGCCCATCCCGCCCGCGCCAAGGGGACCGATGATTTCGTAGGAACCGAGCCGCGCGCCGGCAACGAGGCTCACGGAGCGTCCTTCGTCAAGGGGCTCGCGGCGAAACGGTCCCCACGTTGGCGATCGTGTCGCCCTTGCGCATCGAGGGGACGGCACAGATGTAGAGCACGATCCCGGAGGCGGGAGCCTTCGCTTCGAAGACGGTGTTCCCGAAGAAATCCGTGACCGTCCCGATCTTCATTCCCTGCTCGACGTAGGCGCCGCGCCGGACGAGCGGCGTGAAAATCCCCGGCTGCTCCGACGTCACGCTCTTTACGGCGTCGATCCAGACCGGATGCTCGACCGGGGAAGGCGGCCCCGCGAGCATCTTCAGGGATCGCATCACCGAAAGGCATCCCCGGACGAGGAGCTCGACGTCGTCGGTCTCCACGGTGCCGGCGTGGCCGGCCTCGGCCGCGATCGCGGGCTTCCCCCGGGTCTCGGCCGTCGAATCGAGGTATCGCGACGCCGCGGGGTCTTTCGGACGGTCCGTCGCGATGATGATGTGGTCGAGGCCGAACGCGAGGACCATCTCCCGGGACGCCGCGTCCAGCTTCTCGTTTCCGGTCTTCGTCCAGTAAGCGTAGGGGCGGAGGCTCTCGTCGAGATCGCCGCCGTGCAGATCGATCAGGCAATCGCTCCGCTCGACGACGTCGCGGGTGATCGCGAGCGCGACGCGCTCCGACTGCGTCCCGTCCGCTCTTCCCGGATAGAAACGGTTCATGCTCTTGCCGTCGACGGGATTGACGTGCGGCACCTTCCGCTCGAACGACCCGAGATTGATGAGCGGGAGGAGGATGACGGTCCCGGAAAGCTCGGCCGGGTCCAGTCGCTGCGCCACCCGCTCCACGGCGACGATCGACGCGTACTCGGTTCCGTGCGCGCCCGCGGCGATCGCCAGGATGGGACCGGGCCACGCGCCGTGAAAGACGATTACCGGGATGCGAGTCCCGGCGTCGCTTCCCGCCGGCACGTCCAGGTAACCGTTCGCGCGGTGTCCCCGTTCCGCGGAGGCCGACCCGACGGCGAACGTGGGCTGGTTCTCGGCGGCGGCCATCGAGGGCCCGAAGACGGTGAGCGCGGTGAGGAAGAGCCCGGCGAACCGCATCGGCGTGCTCACCGGGCAGCTCCGCCCGCGGCGGCGAGGCCTCGGACCGACAGAGCCCTTCCGGGCGCCTGGCGGAGCGCCGCCTCGAACTCCCTGCGCGCTTCCGCCGGTTTTTTCTGCGCGAGCAGCAGCTCGCCCGCGAGCTCCCGCGACGGCTTGACGACGACAGGCGGTCCGAACTCGAAAGAGAGCTTCGCCTCGGCGGCCGCGGCCTCTCGCGCCCGAGTCACCGCGCCGGCGAGCTCCCCTTTCGAGGCCAGCTGCATCGCTTCGAGCTCCATCCGGAAGACTCCGGCGACTCCGGGGCCGGCTCCGTAGCCGCCCATAGGCGTCGAGGCCGCAGCGGAGCCGTGCGCGTGCGACGAAGAGCCGTCGCTCCTGGCGGTCCCCTCGGCGGGCAACGCGGCGAGGGCGGCGGTGATCGCGTCCGGCTTGCCGCTCTTCCAGCCGCAATACCCCGCCACGAAGAGGTCGCGCGGCTCTTTGCCTTCGGACGAGGGTAGGTCGCCCCGGCACTCCGTCTCGACGGCATACGCGGCGCGCATCGCGCCGAAGCTGCTGCGCGTGCGGCCCGAACCGCTCTTCTTCGCGTCCGCTTCCATCGTGGCAAGAAGCCTGCGGGCGTCGGCGACCCGGCCTTGCTGGAGATACGCGTACTCGAGCCAGAAGAGGGCGTGGAAGTTCCGATCGTCCACGGAGAGGTGCTTCCGTGCGATGCGCGCGTCGGCCGCGGCGAAGGACGCCTCGTTCGAAGCCACGACGTCGTCCCACATTCCGGAGGCGAGGAAGATGTGCGAGGGCATGTGCAGCGCGTGTGCCGCAGCGGGAGCGATCTTCGCGTAGACCCGCGCCGGCCGCAGCCCGAGCGGAGCGTGCACGGGGTCGTCGTAGGAGTGGATGAGGTAGTGGACCGCTCCCGGGTGCAGCGGGTTCTTCGCGAAGACTTCTTCCGCGAGCGCCGCTCCTTTCATGTAGACGGCGAAGTCGCGGTCGCGCTCGCAGGAGCCGAGGAGGGCCAGCGCGTAGAACGACTGCGCTTCGAGGTCGGCGGGAAACGCCTCGTGGAGGCGCCGCATCGCTTCCGCGTAGGCCGCGTCGCGCTCGGTCTTCTCGCCCTCCGCGTAGAGCGTCTCGACCGCCTCGAGGTATCCCCTCTCGCGCGCCGTCGGCGCTCTGGCAAGGCGCGCCTCGCGCGTTGGAGCGAGACCGGCGAGGATCTTCCGCGCTCCCTCGGCGTCGCGGTCCATCCACAGGGGATGGTTCTTCGTCATCGCCTCGCCCCAGTAAGCCATCGCAAAGCCGGGCTCCGCCTTCTGGGCCGCCCGGAATTCCTCGGCCGCGTCGTCGTACTCGAAGCTGTGAAGCAGAAGCACGCCGCGGATGAAGCGCTCCTGCGCCGCCGGCGACCCGGAGGTCGGAAAGTCGATGCGGCCGAGCTCGGTGGTCTGGCCCGATGCCAAGGCGGCGCTCGCCGCCAGACAAGTCGATAGAAAGGCACGAATGACCATGGAACCTCTTGCGATGAATCGTATCCCCGGTCTGACGACTACCGACTACCGACTACGGACCATCACTCTCCATAGATCAGCTTCGTGAGTGCGGGCGTGCGCCCGGCGATCCGTGCGTAGAGAGCGATCTGGCCGCGGTGGTACTCCTCGTGGCCAATCCCGTGATGCATCCACGTCAGGCGCGTGCCCTTCTTGCCGTCGAATCGGGTGATGAGCTGCAGCATCCCGAGATCGCCCGCGCCGCGGAGCTTCTCGGAGCCGTCCCGGAAGGTCTTGCGCAGCGCGGCGACGAGCTCGCGGCGGGACTTCGCCCTGGGAATTCCGCGGCCATGCTCCTTCAGGAGAGCCGGGTAGCTCTTTCGGCGGAAGTCCCCGTCCGGCCGCGAAAGCTCACCCGCCATCATCGCGCCGGACTCGAGGATGTGCTCCACGAGCTCTGCGACCGACCGGCTCTCCTCCGCAGGGCGAAACGCCATCTCCGCTTCCGAGAGGTTCTCGATCTCGGCGATCACCCCGTCGCGCGCGAATCCCCACGCCTCGATCGCCTCATCCAGAAGAGTCGCCTGCTCCGTCTTTTTCATCGGTTTCCCTCCGCCGGCCAATTCAACACGACCCGAACGGGCATTTCGCCGCTCACCTGCTCGGGAACCACCGCGAGAAAGCTTTTTCCATCCGGCGCCACGTCGAAGTCCTCCCAGCCGCGGTCAGGAAGAGCGAACAGCGCCTGCGGCTTCCCGGCCGAGAGCGACGGCTCCGTGCGGACGGGAACGGAAAACAGGTGATCGTCGGCCGAGACGTAGAAGATTTCCGTTCCGTCGCGGCTCCAGCGCACCGACTGCGCTCCGTCGGTGGAGATCCGCAGCTTCTCGCCCATCGCGTCGAGCGGGGCGACATACGCCTCCGGCCTGCCGGATTCGTCCGAGATGAAGAGAACGTGCTTCGCGGACGGAGAGAAGCGGCCTCCGTCGTAGCGAAAACTCGAATCCGTCAGGGCCTTGACCGTGTGCGCGGGGTCCGTGAGATCGAGCGTGCGAAGCTGAAACCCGCCCCGCAGGCGCTCGGCCCACAGTAACCGTCGTCCGTCGCGGCTCACGTCGCGCGCCATCTGGAATCCACCGATGGGCATGAGGGGCTCTTCGCGCCCCGTCGCGAGCTCTTTGCGGAAGATCCGCGGGTTCGAGCCCTGCACGGCGGAGTAGAAGTAGGACTTCCCGTCGGGCATCCACACCGGGCAGCAGCTCGTCTCCGGCGTCGAGGTGAGCCGCGATTCCACGCCGCGTTCCCGGTCGAGGATCCAGAGATTGAAATTTCCGCGGCGCGGCTCCGTCCGGTCGAGGAGCACCCGCTGTCCGTCGGGGCTGATCGAGACGATCTGATAAGGAGCGGGCCCGGTCTTCTGGAGGATGCGGCCGCTGCGATCGAACCAGACGAGCCGGCTCGAATCGCGCAGCGGCTGGTAGACGAGGGCGCCGTTTTTCGACGTCGCGAAGAGCGCTCCGCCCGTCGAGAGGAAATACACCACCGATTCCGCGAGCGCTGCCGGCTCTCCCGAAAGCTTCATGCTGCGCGCGTCGAATCTCTGGGCAAGCAGGGTGCCTTCCCGCACGAAGACGAGATAGCCCGGGTCGACGTATTGCGTGTCGGACCTGGCCGGACCGAGCGTTTCGGGCTCGCGGCCGGGGCGGGACACCATCAGGGAGCCGTCCCCGCCCGGATGTCGCGCGAGGTAGAGGAACGACTTACCGTCCGGGAGGAACCACGGCCACGTCAGCCGAGTGACTCCTTTCGCCGGGTCCGCTTTCAGAAGAAGCTCCGGTTTTTCCCGGCCGGCGGTCAGCTTGTAAATCGCGTCGCCCTGGACCGAGGCGAAGAGGATCGCGCCGTCCGCTCCCCACGTGCCGGCGTAACCGATTCCCTCGGGCACGTCACAGAGCGGCACCACGACTCCCCCGCGCAGGTCGGCGCGAACGAGTTTTCCGGCTGCAAAGAATGCGATGGAAGCGCCGTCCGGCGACCAGAAGGGAGAGCGGGCGCCTTCCGTGCCGGGCAGCGGACGGAGCTCGAAGGCGGAGAGCGAACGCAGCCAGATTTGGGGAGGACCGTCCTTCGTCGCCGCCACGAAAGCGAGCTCCCGCCCGTCGGGAGAGAACGCGTACGGGCGCGTTTCCAGAGACACCAGGAACTGACCGCCCGGCGGAGGGGCGACGAGGAGCCGGACGTTGCCGCTCGGAGGTCCGGTGGTGCGGGACCGCAGGACAAGGACGACGGCGAGAGCGACCGCGAGCAGCGCCGCGACGATCCACGGAAGAAAGGCACGCGAGCGGGAGCGCGGGGGCGCGACGAGCGCCGCCTGCGCGGACGCTTCGGGAAGGTTCCTGAGCTGGAGCGACACGTCGTGCATCGATTGCCATCGTTCGGCCGCCGACTTGGAAAGGCAGGTCCGCACCAGCCGTTCGAGCGACGGCGGAGTCAGCGGGGCGAGCCTCGACAGGGGCGGCGGTTCTGAAGAGAGGACGGAGACCATGAGAGCCGCCCGGCTCTCGCCGCCGAACGCGGGGCGTCCGGTCGCCATCTCGTAGACCACCGCGCCGAAAGCGAACACGTCCGCGCGCGCGTCGGCCGGCCGGCCCTCCAGCTGCTCGGGGGCCATGTACGCAAGGGTCCCGAGCACGGCGCCGCGTTCGGTGAGCGGGCCGGTCGCGGTCTCGGCGAGCGTCGCGCCGTCGGCCGTTTCGGCTTCGAGGATCCGCGCGAGGCCGAAGTCGAGGAGCTTCGTTCCGGAAGGCGTGAGCATCACGTTGCCCGGCTTCAGGTCGCGGTGCACTATCCCGGCGCTGTGCGCCCGGTCGAGCGCCTGCGCGATCTCCGACGCGCACTTGAGCAGCGCTTCGAGCGGCATGGGGCCTCGAGCGAGCCGCTCCGCGAGAGTTTCTCCCTCGAGGTGCTCCATGACCAGGTAGTCGAGGTCCCCCTCGCGACCGACGTCGTGGATCGCGCAGATGTTCGGATGGGAGAGCTGCGAGACCGTGCGCGCCTCGCGCTCGAACCGCTTGCGCACCTCGGGAGTGGCGGCGAGGTGAGGAGCGAGGACCTTGACCGCCACGGTGCGGCCGAGCCGTGTGTCGCGGGCGCGGTAGACCTCACCCATACCGCCCGCGCCGATGCGAGTGACGATCTCGTAGGGGCCGAGGCGGGTGCCGGCGGGAAGAGGCATTTGCGTGCGCGATTGTATGGGGCAGGGTCGATGATCGGGTGATCGGGTGATCGAAGATCGCTACAATGCGCCGTCAAGGAGCACCCCACCCATGCGCATTCCGATGTCACGCCGCCAGTTCGCGGAAGCGATCGGGGTCACCGTCGGCGCCACGGTGCTGACCCGCCTCGGAGAGTCGAAGGCCGAGGCCAGTCTCTCCCGAGGTCAGTCGAGCGACTTCGTGCAGTTGAACTCGAACGAGAACCCTTACGGTCTCTCCGCAAACGGCGCCGCCGCTCTCGCGCGGTCCGGCAAGATGGCCTCGCGCTATCCGGACGCAGTCGAGGACGCCACCCGCGACGCGATCGCGCGCTCTCACGGTGTCGCTCCGGAACAGATCGTGCTCGGCGCCGGCTCGAGCGACGTGCTTCGCATGGCGGACTCTGCCTGGCTTCCGGAGGGGCGCAGAGTCGTCGCGGCGGAGCCAACCTTCGAGGCAGTCCTTCTGTACGCGCGCGTCACGAAAGCAGAGGCTGTGAAGATCCCGCTGACCGCCGATCACCGCCACGACCTGCCGAAGATGGCGGCCGCGGCCGACGCGAAGACGGGTCTCGTCTACATCTGCAACCCGAACAACCCGACGGGGACGATCGTGTCCGGGGACGAGCTGGACGCGTTCTACGCCCGCGTGCCTTCGTCGGCGATCATCCTCGTGGACGAGGCGTACCACCACTTCGTCGAGAACCCCAAGTACCGGAGCGCCGTCGACTCGATCGGCAAATTTCCGAACATCGTCGTCGCGCGGACGTTCTCCAAGATCTACGGGATGGCGGGACTGCGTCTCGGGTACGCGGTGGCTTCCAGGGAGAACGCGGAGATCCTCAGGAGAAACGCCTCCTGGAACAACGTCAACGCCGCCGCGCTCGACATCGCGCTCGCGAACCTCGCCGACCCGGACCACGTGCCCCGAGAGCGCAAGAAGCTGAACGACACCCGCCGCTGGCTGTGTGCCGAGCTCGACAAGGACGGGCGCAGGTACATCCCGTCCGAGACGAACTTCCTCATGATCCATGTCGGCCGCGACGTCGCTCCGCTGATCGGGGAGTTCCGCGCGAAGAAGATCCTCGTCGGGCGCAAGTTCCCGTCGCTTTCGGACTGGCTGCGCGTCTCGATCGGCAAGCCGGAAGAGACGGCGGCGTTCCTCGCCGCTCTCCGGCAGATGGTGCCGGCTCGGGCGGCCCGCGCCTGACGAGCTAGTCGGACTTCCAGTCGATGCGCGGCGCCGTCCGGGCGAGCCGGCGCGCGACCGCCTTCCAGCGAGGGTCGTCGTGGAGGGAGTCGAACGCGGGCAAGTGGACCATGTTCCACAGGAACGCGTTCCGGTCGTCGTAGGCCCGTTCCAGAGCCGTGAGAGTCGCCTCCTTCTCGCCGAGGGCGATGAGGGCGAAGGCGCGGACGATGTGCGGAAGGTAAACGCCGCGCGTCTGCTCCAGGAGCTCCTCGAAGCTGCGCCGGGCGTCTTCCTTGCGGCCGGCGGCGGCAAGCGCCTCCACGAGTAGTCCGCGCTCGTAGAGGTGGCGTCCTTCGGTCATGGCGATGGCGCGCTCGAGGCTCGCGACCGCGTCGGCCGGCCGCCCGGCGTGACGCTGAGCCAGCCCGAGAGACCAGAGCGGAAAGACCGCCGCCTGGTCGAGGGCGCAGGCTCGCTCGAACTCGCTCACCGCTTCTTCGAAATGCTTTTCATGGAAATAGGTCCAGCCGATGGAAGCCCGGGCGTTCGCGGAGTGAGGCTCGGCCGCGGCGCCGCGGTTGCCGATGTCGAGCGCTTCGGCGAAGCGCGCGGTGCCGGAAAGGCAGAACGACAGCCAGATGTACCCCTCCGCGCTCTTCGGCTCCTGCGCGATGGCCAGCCGAAGCTCCTCCTCCTGCCGCTTCACGTCCCAGCCGTAGTAATGCTCGATGATGCCGAACGCGACGTGGACCCCGGCGGCATCGGGCGTGAGTTCCCGGGCGCGCTCGGCCGCGGCTCGCGCCCGCCCATAGGCCTCCCACGTCGGAATACCGCCGTAAAAGCCCCAGACCGCATAGGTGTCCGCGAGACCGGTGTAGGCGAGCGCGTAGTCCGGATCGCCGGCGACCGCATCCTGGAACTCCGCGATGGCTTCCGGCATCTGTCGTCGGTTCCAGAAGTAGCGCCCCTTCAGGTAGTGGTTGTAGGCGTCGACGTTCTTCGTCGCGAGAGGACGAAGCGGCGTGTCCCGCGCGTGGAGGAGGCGAACCTTGAGAGTCTGGGCGATGGCGCGCGCGATCTCGTCCTGAACCTCGAAGACGTCCTGCATCTCACGGTCGAACCGCTCGGACCAGAGGTGATACCCGCTGGCGACGTCGATCAACTGGGCCGTGATGCGGATCCGCGAGCCCGCCTGGCGCACGCTCCCCTCGAGCACCGTCCTCACGCCCAGCTCCTGTCCGATCTGTCGCACGTCAGCGTCGCGCCCCTTGAACGCGAACGAGGACGTCCGAGCCGTCACGGAGAGGTCGCGGATCCCGGTCAGCGCGGTGATGATCTCTTCCGTCATGCCGTCGCTGAAGTACTCCGCCTCGGGATCGGCGCTCATGTTCCGGAAGGGAAGGACGGCGATCGAAGGCGGCGCGGCGGCCGCTGCCGACACCTGAGATGCTCTCTGCGCGCCCGACCGCCCCGGCTCGGTGGAGTCGGAATCGGCCCTGCCGAAGCGCGCCTGCCGCTCCGCCACCTGCAGGGCGAACGCGAGGTCCCGCGCCGTCTGGAAGCGGTCCTCCGGCGACTTCTCGAGGCAGTGCGAGACGATCTCCTCCACCTCTGACGGGACGTCGGCCGCCGGGAGAGGCGGCGGCTCCTCGTGAAGGATCGCGACCATCGTCTCGGCGGCCGTCTCTTTCTGGAACGCGCGGCGGCCGGCGAGCATCTCGTAGAAGATGGTCCCGAAAGAAAAGAGGTCTGACCGGTGATCCGCGGGTCTCCCGCGCGCCTGCTCGGGCGACATGTAGCCGACGGTCCCGATGATCGCGCCGTCCTCCGTGCCGCCCGTGGCGCCCTGGCTCAAGTCGTTCGTCGCGAGCGCGGCTTGCCGGGCGAGCCCGAAGTCGAGGATCTTGACGAGGCCATCGCGGGTGACGAAGAGGTTCCGAGGCTTCAGGTCCCTGTGAATGATTCCCCGCTCGTGTGCGGCGGCGAGGCCGCGCGCGATCTGAAGGGCCCACTCGAGCGCCTTTCGAAGGGCGATCGAGGATTGCGCCAGGCGATCGCCGAGCGTCGCGCCTTCGAGAAGCTCCATGACGGCGTACGGGGTCCCGTTCTCGACGCCGAAGTCGTGGATCGCGAGGATGTTCGGGTGCGACAGCGCCGCGACGGCCTTCGCCTCCCGCTCGAAGCGGCCGAGAGCGTCCGCGCTCGCCGCGAGATGCGCGGGCAGAACCTTGAGGGCGACCATCCGTTCGAGACGCGCGTCCCGCGCCCGGTACACCTCGCCCATGCCTCCCGAGCCGAGGGCGGAGAGGATCTCGTAGGGACCCAGACGGGTCCCGGCAGTCAGCGGCATGTCACCCCGCGTCCGGCGCCTCGTCGCCGGTCACGACTTCGAGCCCGGAGCTGGTCCACTCGTCCATTCCGCCGACGACGTTGGCGATCCGCGAGAAACCGGCGCGCTCGAGAACGCTCGCGGCGATGGAGGACCGGTATCCGCCGGCGCAGATCGTCGCGACGGGCGCGGCGCGATCGAGCTCCGCGGTGCGTCGGGCAAGCTCGTTCAAGGGGACGGCCACCGCATCCGGGATCCGCGCGTTCTCGCGCTCCGCGGGGCGGCGCACGTCGAGGAGCCAGGCGGAGCGGGCGCCGATCCTCCGGCGAAGCTCGGCGACGTCGATCTGCTCTGTCGTCGCGGCCGCGCGCCCCGACTCCCGCCATGCGCCGACTCCTCCCTCGAGGAAGCCCGCGACGTTCTCGATGCCGACGCGCGCGAGGCGCATCCGCGCCTCCGCGGCCGACTCGGCGTCCCGGCCGACGATCACGATCGGCGCGTCCGCGGGAAGCACTGCCCCCGCCCAGCTGGCGAATTGACCCGACAGGCCGATATGAACGGATCCTGGAACGTGGCCCTTGCCGAACTCGGCGGCATCTCGCACGTCGAGCGCCGTGGCGCCCGAGCGGAGCAGCTCCTCGACCCGGTCCGGCGCAAGCCCGGCCATGGGAGCCAGGTCCCGAAGGGCGCCCGCTCCCCTGCGATTGATCTCGACGTCTCTGCGAAAATAATCGGGCGCCTCGGGTAGATCCGCGGTGACCGTGCGGACGAACTGCTCTCGGGTCATCGGCTTCAACGCGTAGTTGAAGCGGCGCTGCTCCCCGATGGTAGAGCTCGTCTCCCGGGAGATGTTCCTCCCGCAAAGCGATCCCGCTCCGTGCGCCGGAAAAACACGGACGGAGTCCGGAAGGGCCAGGAGCTTCCCATGCAGCGAGTCATAGAGAGCGCCCGCGAGCTCGTCGGGAGAGATCTTCGCGCCGAGAAGGTCGGGGCGCCCCACGTCGCCGATGAAGAGCGTGTCGCCCGTCAGAACGGCCGTGGGCTGCTCGGATTCGGCATGGTCCGTGACGAGCACGCAGACGGACTCCGGCGTGTGCCCGGGCGTCTCGAGGAATCGGAGCGTCAGGTCGCCGAAGGAAATCTCGTCCCCGTCCCGCACCGGCACGTGGTCGAACCTCGCTCCCGCCTTCGCGCCGATGTAGATCCTGGCCCCGGTGCGGGCCGCGAGCTCGCGGTGCCCCGAGACGAAGTCCGCGTGGAGGTGCGTCTCGATGATGTGGCGGATCGTCAGGCCCTCGCGCCTCGCTTCGTCCAGATAGTCCTCGACGTCGCGCCGGGGATCCACCACCGCGGCTTCCCCCTTCGATCCGATCAGATAAGACGCCTGCGCGAGGCACCCGAGGTAGAGCTGCTTGAAGAACATCACGCCTCCGCTTCTCCCGCGCGCTCGATCTCCACGGCGAAGCCCGGCTCGAGCTTCAGCCGCAGGCGAGCCAGCCGGCACGGCCAACCTTCGCGCCGGATCCGATCTCCGACGCGTTCCCAGATCCAGGCCGCGAGACGCTCGGCCGTCGGCGAGATCCCGGCGAACTCGGGAACGTCGAGATTCAGGTTGCGGTGGTCGAGGGGGCGGTCGACCTCTTCCTTCAGCACCCGGTCGAGGTCCGTCAGGTTGACGACCATGCCGGTCCGCCGGTCCGCCTCACCGGAAACGGCGAGCTCCAGCTCGTAATTGTGGCCGTAGCCGTGCGGACCCTCGTCGCCGTACACAGCGCGGTTGCGTTCGGACGTCCAGTCCGCCCGCCAGAGGCTGCGCCCCGCGTTGAAGTGGATGGTGCGGGAAAGAAGCATGGGGAAAAGCTATCAGCTGTCAGCTCTCAGCGGTCAGCCCTGACTGTCACCCCTTCCCGCCACCTTGTACAATCCGCGCCCGCCATGGAGCTCTTCCTCACCCCCACCGAGTTGAACGACTTTTTGCGGCGCTCCGAGACCGTCGCGGGCGGCGAGGTCTTTCGGATCGTCGACCCGGTCCGTTTCCGCGAGGAAGTCCTCGACTCGCTCGTGTGGGCGGCGGTATTCGGCAAAGGCGAGGTCCGCGACGAGTGCCGCCGGACCATCCGCGAGGCGGCGCGGGAGCTCGGGATCCTTCCCGCTTCGATCCTTCCGCTCTACGAGGCGCGGGGGCGCGGCGAAATCTCCGGCTTCACGGTACCGGCCGTGAACCTGCGCATCCTGACGTACGACACGGCCCGCGCCGCGTTCCGGGCCGCGCGGTCCCTCGACGCGGGCGCCCTGGTGTTCGAGATCGCGCGAAGCGAGATCGGCTACACGGACCAGCGTCCCGGCGAATACGCGGCGGTGGTGCTCGCGGCGGCCGCGCGGGAAGGCTGGGACCATCCCGTTTTCCTCCAGGGAGACCACTACCAGACCAACCCGAAGAAGATGAAGGAGGACCCCGAGAAGGAGATCGGCGCGATCCAGGCGCTGATCGACGAGGCGATCCCCGCCGGGTTCTTCCAGATCGACATCGACACCTCGACGCTCGTCGACCTCTCGAAGCCGTCCCTCCCGGAGCAGCAGGCGGCCAACGCCATGTACTCCGCGCGGCTGACCCAGTACATCCGCGGCAAGGAGCCCGCGGACATGCCGATCTCGATCGGCGGAGAGATCGGCGAAGTGGGCAAGGAGAACTCGACCGTCGAGGAGCTGCGGGCGTACATGAACGGCTACCGCACCCGCATCGGCGATCTGCGGGGGCTCTCCAAGGTGTCGGTGCAGACCGGCTCATCCCACGGAGGCGTCGTCGGGCCGGACGGCACCGTCCAGCGTGTGTCGATCGACTTTTCCGTGCTCGACCGGATCTCGAAAGTCGCGCGCGAAGAATACGGGATGGCGGGAGCCGTGCAGCACGGCGCCTCGACGCTGCCTTCGGAGCTCTTCGGCCGTTTCCCCGACCACTCGTGCGCCGAGATCCACCTCGCCACCGAATTCCAGAACATGGTGTACGACCACCCTTCGCTTCCTTATCCCCTGCGGCGCGCGGTCGAGCGCTGGGTCTTCGAGAATTTCGCCGACCAGAAGAAGCCGGGCGAAACGGAGAGCCAGTTCCTGTACAAGAACCGCAAGCAGGCCATCGGAGCCTTCAAGGAGCAGTTCTGGAACCTGCCCGTGGGAACGCGGGCCGCGATCGCCGACACGCTCGAGAAGAAGTTTCGTTTCCTGTTCGAGAAGCTCCGCGTCGGCGGCACCCGGCCGCTGGTCGAGCGCTACGTCAAGCCTCGCGACGTGTTCCACGCCGTCGAAGCCTCCGCCGGCGCTCGCGCGGGCTACGTGCGTGACGACGAGGCCGGAGACTAGGCTTGCCGCGAAGCGAGATGACCGCCGTCGTCAAGACCACGGCGGTGCCGGGACCCGAGGGAACCGAGGTCCGCGCGGTGCCCGTCCCGAAGCCCGGGCAGGCGGAGGTCCTCATCAAAGTGCTCGCCACCGCGGTCTGCGGATCGGACAAGCACATCTATCAGTGGGACCCGTCGATGGCGGGCATGGTCGAGCTGCCGCGGATCTACGGGCACGAGTTCTGCGGCGAGATCGCCGCCTTCGGGCCGGGCGGGAAGCGCCCGCACCTTTCGGAGGGGCAGTACGTCTCGGCGGAGATGCACGTGACCGACGGCACCTGCCGCCCCTGCCGGACCGGCCAGCGACACATCTGCGAGAACACGCGCATCCTCGGCGTCCACGGGGACGGCTGTTTCGCGCAGTACGTCGTCGTCCCGGCGTTCAACGTCGTGCCGCTCGAGCGCGGAGTCCCGTATCGCGTCGGCGCTTTCCTCGACGCGCTCGGCAACGCGGTTCATACGACCCAGGTGGCGGACCTCTCCGGCCGGTCCGTCGCGGTGCTCGGCTACGGCCCCATCGGGGCCATGTGCGCGGAGATCGCGCGCTTCTCCGGCGCGTCGCACATCGCGATCACCGACGTGAACGCTCACGCCGCCGCGCACGCCCGCCGGTGGGCTTCCGAGCGCAAGCTGCGGAACGTGACCGTGATCGAGCTCACCCGCACCAAGGATCCCGCGGGCGCGCTTCGCGACGCGACCGGGGGCGGCGCTGACGTGGTGCTGGAGCTCTCTGGCGCCGAAGCCTCGGTCAACCTCGGGCTCGCCGCGGCCCGGCGGGGAGGGGTCCTGTCTCTGCTCGGCCTTCCGCGCGAAAAGAGCCTCACGATTCGCGACTACACGAACGACTTCATCTTCAAGGGACTGACGCTGAAGGGTATCGTCGGACGCAGGGTGTTCGAGACGTGGATCAAGATGCTCGACCTGCTCGAAGCGGGGCTCGACGTCGAGCATCTCGTCACGAACGAGTTCGACGGCCTCGAGGATTTCCACCGCGCGATGGAGCTCCTGAGCGACCGAAGCGCCATGAAGGTGGTCTTCTATCCGAACGGCCGCCCGGCCTGACAACAACGAGGAGGTTCCCGATGCCCACACGCAAGCCGCCCGCTCCCGAGACGACGGGCGAAATGAACGACCGGCGGATCGCGGAGTACGCGGTCGAGGAGTCCCGTCTCTCCAATCTCGCGTACCGGTTCGAGCTCAAGCCCCGCGAGCGGGTCTGGAAGAACTGGGACCGGACAGAATTCGAGCCGAACCACCTGCGCGTGGTCGGGATCGCCGGCGTCTGCCTGCACCGGGAAGAAAAGGAGCGCGCGCACCGCACCGCCTCCCGGGCGCTCGAGGACCTCGACGACATCACATTCGTCGTCGAGGAGCCTGCCCTCGCGATCATCGTGCGCAATCCGACGGGAACATCGGAGATCGTCAACCGCCCGACCCTGTGCGCCGAGATCGTGGCACCGGATCACGCGGCCTTCGACAGAGCCCTGAGCGCTCTGGACGCCGCGTTCCCGGGCCAGCGCGTGGCGGGGAAGATTTTGAGTGAGACGTAGAGAGTGGCTGGAGAAATGAACCCCCTCATCGACCATCTGGCCGGCGAAGTCGCCAGGCTGCGTACGGCCGGGACCTACAAGGAAGAGCTCGTCCTCGAGTCTCCACAGGACGCGCGCGTCCGAGTGAATGGGCGCGACGTCGTCATGCTGACTTCGAACAACTACCTGGGATTCGCAAACCATCCGCGAATCCGCGAGGCGCAGAAGAAAGCGATCGACCGTTGGGGCGCCGGCATGGCTTCCGTGCGGTTCATCTGCGGGACCGAGGCGCTGCACAAGGAGCTCGAGGCGGAGATCGCCTCGTTCTTCGGCACCGACGACGCCATTCTCTACATGTCGTGCTGGAACGCGAACGAGGGTCTCTTCGCCGCCGTGCTGGAGGAGTCGGACGGCCTCTATTCCGACGAGCTGAACCACGCTTCGATCATCGACGGCGTGCGGCTCTGCAAGGCGAAGCGCTTTCGCGTCCCGCACAACGACCTCGCGGCCCTCGACCGCATGCTCGCCGAGGATTCGGCTTCACGCTTCCGGCTCATGATGACCGACGGCGTCTTCTCCATGGAGGGCGAAGAGGCCGACCTCCGCAGGCTCGTCGAGATCTGCGAGCGGACGAAAACGCTGCTCGCGGTGGACGACTCGCACGCGACCGGCGTGCTCGGGAAGACGGGCCGAGGAACGGCGGAAGAGCAAGGCGTCTTCGACCGGATCCCCGTCACGACGGGCACGCTCGGGAAGGCGATGGGCTCGGCCGCAGGCGGGTTCGTCACCGGACCGCAGGCTCTCGTCGATCTCCTCCGCCAGCGCAGCCGGACGTACCTCTTCTCCAACTCGCTGCCCCCCGCCGTCGCCGCGGGTTCGCTCGAGGCCTTCCGGATGCTGCGCGAGGACCCCGCCCCGGTGGGGAAGCTCCGGGACAACGCGGCGTATTTCCGCAAAGCCATTTCGGACGCCGGGTTCAAGATTCCCCACGGCACGCACCCGATCGTGCCGGTCATCGTCGGCGACACCGCGAAAGCGCTCGCGATGGGGAAAGCGCTCTTCGAGGAAGGCGTCTATGTCAGCGGCTTCGGCTTCCCCGTCGTCCCGCACGGACAGGCGAGGCTGCGATGCCAGGTGTCAGCGGGGCACGAGAGGCGAGACCTGGACCTCGCCGTCGAAGCGTTCGTGAAAGTGGGGAGGAAGTTCGGGGCGATCTAGGCCTCGAGCCTCTTCCTCGCGTTGTTCAAGAGCAACACGCACAGCACTGCGAACACCACCGCGCACAGGACCTGGCCGCCCACTCCGTTTTTCAGCGCCGGGTAGAGCTTGTTGCCGAGGTCCAGCTTCTCGAGGAGCGTCGGCTTCTCCATGTGGAGGAAGTAGTCGCCGATGAAGGCGACGAGCGCTATCAGGACGCCCCCGAGCGAGCCGCCCGCCACGAGGCCGGTCGAGTAGAGCATCCCGGAGGACAGCTCCGACTCTTCGCCCGCGGCTCCCTCCTTCTTGCGGCGCATCGAGTCCGCAAGAGCCTTCATCATTCCGCCGATCCAGATGGGGAACGTGGTCGAGAGCGGGAGATACGCGCCCACGGCCCATGAGAGCGCGTGCGCGCCCGCCATCTGCGCCATGAACGCGAGGAAAACTCCGACGAGCACGGGCGCCCACGGCAGGTTCTTCGCGAGCAGGCCCTTGATGATGGTCGCCATGAGCGTCGCCTGCGGCGCGGCGAGCTTCGGGCCGCCGATGCCGTGCGCTTCGCCCATCGCGTAGGTCTTGTCGAGCAGGAAGAGCGTGCCGCCGATCACCAGGGTCGAGGTGAGCACGCCGATGATGAACCCGATCTGCTGGCGGCGCGGCGTCGCTCCGACGAGGTAACCCGTTTTCAGGTCCTGAGAGGTCGCGCCGGCGTTGGCGGCGGCGACGCAGACGATCGCGCCGACGCAGAGCGCCACCGCCTGGTAGACGTCACCCGTTCGTCCGACCGCGACGAACACGACGCACGTGGCCATCAGCGTCGCGATCGTCATCCCGGAGATGGGGTTCGAAGAGGTTCCGATGATGCCCACGATCCGCGACGAGACCGTGACGAAGAAGAAGCCGAACACGACGACCAGGAGGCCCATCAGGAGCGATCCCGGGAAGGGGCCGTGCGGGAACCCGGGCAGGATCGTGATGATCAGGGCGAGAGCGACGGAGCCGATGACGACGATCCCCATCCCGAGATCACGTTCGGTGCGCTTCGTGCCGCCCTTGTCCGCGCCCGCTCCGAAGGACTTCACCGACTCCGCGAACGCGGACACGATCGTCGGGAGCGTCTTGACCAGAGTCATCACGCCGGCGCACGCGACCGCACCGGCCCCGATGTAACGGACGTAAGCGCGGTAGATCCACTCCGCGTGCGAGTGGCCCGCCATCCACGCGTCGGTGAAGCCGAGCGCATGGAGGTCCGCGACGATGCGGTTGTCCGCCACGAAGATCGAGATCAGCGGGATGAGCGCGAGCCACGAGAGCACACCGCCCGAAGCGAGCTCGCCGGCGATCCGCGGCCCGATGATGTAACCGAGGCCGAGGTACTCGGGAGTCACGTCGCAGTTGAGCGTCGCGTCGGGAATCCGGCCTGTGCGGTCCGTCCGGAACCAGGTCGCGGTCTCGTTCCAGAGGCCGATGATCCCGTAGAGGAACTTGTAGAGCATCGCGGCGCCGACTCCCTTGAAGACCATCTTCGCGAGGTCGCCCCCGCGCTCGCCTGCGATCAGGACGTCGGCGCAGGCAACGCCTTCCGGGTACTTGAGCACCCCGTGCTCCTTGACGATGAGCGCGCGCCTCAGCGGGATCATGAAGAGCACGCCGAGAGTGCCGCCGACCGCCGCCAGGACGAAGATCGTCAGGTACTTGAAGTACTCGGCTCCCCCCGAGAGGAACAGGAGCGCCGGCATGGTGAAGACGACCCCGGCCGCCACCGACTCTCCGGCGGACCCGATCGTCTGCACCATGTTGTTCTCGAGAATGGTGGACTTGCCGAGCTTCTTGAAGACGGCGATCGAGAGGACCGCAATGGGAACGGAAGCCGAGACGGTCAGCCCGGCTCGCAGCGCCAGGTACACCGTCGCCGCGCCGAACACGACTCCGAAGAAGATCCCCAGGAGGACCGCCTTCGCGGTGAACTCGGGGATGTCCTGTTCCGGTGAAACGTACGGACGGAACTCCCGACCCGATTCCGCGTGGCTCGCCATGCGTCCTCCGTTAGGGCGTAGTGCGTAGTCTTGTTGGCGGCGGATTATACGGAGCGCGCCGACCGGCGCGCGATCAAACTCCTCAAGTCCCTCCGAAACCTACGGTGACCTTCCCGCCCTCGGAAATGACGGGCACCTCACGGCCGCCCGAGAGGCGGACCATCCGCTCGAGCTCCTTCTCGTCCTTCTTCACGTTCACGTACACGAATGGAACACCGCGCCGGGCGTAGTCCTCACGGGCCGCCGTCGTGTAGGGTCACGTGTCTTTTCCGAAAATCTCCGCGCGGGGAGCGTCCATGGGCCACCTCCGGCGCCATGCTAACCCGGACGAAGTCCCTTCAAATGCTATGATTTCGCGACTCTCCATGACGCGACTCCTCGCGCTCTTCCTCGCTTTCCTCGCCCCCGCAGGCCCTTCGCCGGCCGACGGCACGGGCGGTTCGGGGACGGTCGCCGGACATGTGACTCTCGTGCGCAAAGGGAGCGCCTCCGACGCCGCGAACGCCGTCGTCTGGATCGATGGCCTGAAGACCGGCGCGGCGCCGCACCTGCTCCGGGGCGAGATGAAGAGCCAGGGCAAGAAGTTCGTTCCCAGGGTCGTGGCCGTGGAAAAGAACGCGGAGGTCGACTTTCCCAACGCCGACGCGATCTTCCACAACGTTTTCTCCGTCTCTCCCGCCAACCGGTTCGACCTGGGCCTCTACCGCAGCGGCGGTTCGAAGCAGAAGCGTTTCGAGGAGACGGGGCTCGTCCGCGTCTACTGCAACATCCACCCGCAGATGGTCGGCTTCGTGATGGTGGTGGACTCGGATTTCGCAGCGGTCACCGGGCCCGACGGCTCGTTTCGATTCGAGAACGTCCCCGCCGGCGCGTGGACCGTGAAAATCTGGCACGAAGAAGGCGGCGAGAGCTCCGCGCCGGTCACCGTGCGGCCGCGGGCCGAGACGGCGGTGGCCCTGAAGCTCGACGCGACCGACTTTCGCCGCGAGCCGCACAAGAACAAGTACGGGAAGGACTATCCGCCTCAGGCGGGAGCCGACGATGAGCGTTACTGACGCCCGCCCCCCGCGCTCCGACGCGTCCGGCTTCGGCCGCACCGGCTCGGAAATCCCGATCCGCGGGCTCAAGCTTCCCCCTCCCGAGCCCCCGCGGTTCTCGCTGACGCTCAAGATCTTCAGCGCCGCGGCGCTGCT